>CAZGRC010000077.1:5448-5657 GCA_964528125.1 uncultured Ruminococcus sp. | reverse complement strand
GTATTTGCGACAGTCCTCCGTGAATTATTTCCCCGATATCGTCTGTACACGCCGCCACGGCAATCATTGCGGCAACAAACATTTCACCGTATATGCCGTTTTTGATATGGGAAATCGATGCATCGCGAAAAGCCATTTCGGCAGCGGTTTCTGGGTTTCCGGGGTTTATATAACCAAAATAGTCACCGCGTATTTGTGCCCCTATCCAT
>CAZGRC010000077.1:0-5438 GCA_964528125.1 uncultured Ruminococcus sp. | reverse complement strand
TATCCATTCACGGTACGGATTTTTGTATTTTGCGGATTCGGGCGGTTCAAATCCCTTAACAAAATTGCAAAAAGCAACCCTTTCGGCAGTACAGTATGCATCCTTGCTTTGCAATGTCAGCCATGCTCTCGAAACGTCGTAGGCCGTAAAATCTCTGCCGTATTTTTCAACGATTTCCTGTGCCAACACAACATAATTGGTGTCATCGTCAACAGGCATTCCGTCAACCCTGTCCGCATAACAGCGATTTGCAAAATAAAATTTATATTTATTCAATATTTCAGCATTTAAATCACTGTATAAAATATAGCGGTGCATCGGATAATTGTCCGTTTCTTTCAGGAACGGAAGCAGCTCGTCTGTTTTAATGCCTTCAACCGTTTTGCCCAAAAGACAGCCGCAAATTCTGCCGACCCATGCGCCGTGAATCTTATTTTCAAGAGATTCTTTGCGAACCGAGATTACGCTCGGCGCATTTTTTCTTAAACTTTTAATTTCTTCAAGCGCAGACGGCTCGGTATATTTATAATCTTCGGTTGTTTTGGCGTTGAGAACAACATCAAACAAAACATCACCGAGTTTTTTCTTTATTTCGTTTTTCGAAAGTCTGGAAACCGCCGTAAAAACATCTGCATATGCGGATAAATCCAAGCCCTCGTCTATTGACTGCCGATATTCCGTAAGCAAATTTGAGGAATAGGATTCCCAGTTATGAATGTTTTCGTATTTCGGTTTCAATATTTTATTGTAATTCAATTCTTCTGTAATTCTGGTATCGCTTTGCATAACCAACGCATCAAGCGAAATATCAAAATATTTTGATATTTTTATTAACTTTTCAAGTTCGGGAACAGAAAGGTTGCTTTCCCATTTTTGCACGGATTGTCTTGAAACATCAAGCAATTCCGCGAACTGTTCCTGTGACATATTCGCACTTGAACGCAATTTATTTATCATATCTCCGACAGCCATAACAAACACTCCGTTTATTTTGATTTTATAATATTTATATCAAATAACAGCGGCGGTTGCAAGAAACCCCGAAGTGCTGTTTTTGCAACTGTCGGTTGTCAATACGGAATTTCAAATCGGTTTGTTTTGCAATAAGATTTTGCGACATTTTTTAATTCTTGCTTTATATGCGTTAATTGCGGTATAATAAATGTATATACTTTTGGATTGGAATGATTTTATGACCGACCTTGAAAGAGCAAGGCAATTTTTTTCAAATGACCGCTATGCCACCGAAGCCACGGGTATAGTTATCGATGCGGTAGGCAAAAACTATGCCAAATGTTCGCTTAAACTTCAAAGCAAACATCAAAACGCCGTGGGCACCGTGATGGGCGGGGTTATGTTCACACTTGCCGACTTTGTTTTTGCGGTATCGACTAATTTCGAATCGGAAAACGTAACCGTAACACTGGTCAGCCAAATCACCTATTTTTCACCCGCAAAGGGGAGCGTGCTTTTCGGAGAAAGCCGCCTCATAAAAGACGGGCGCACAAACTGCTTTTATGAAATCGATATAACCGACGATTTGGGCACTGCGGTAGCCACCGTTTCGGTAACGGGGACACATTTGATGAAAAATAAGTAATCACCGCATTCCGCACAAACGGTATCACCGTATTGATTTTTCAGCTGAGCAGTCGAAATCCCATAATAACGGCACCAAGCACGACAAGAACAATACCCGTTGCTCTGTTTAGGGTTTTCGGCTGTGCTCGGTTGGCAAATACAGCGGCAATGCGTGCCCACAAAAGCGTAAAGAGTACGCACAGCACCAAAATCAAAATGTCCGGCACACCGCCTATGACAAAATGAGAAACGGCGCCCGTAAGCGCGGTAAATGTCATAATGAAGACACTGGTTCCCACCGCAGTTTTCAGCTCATAACTCATAACGCTTGTCAAAATCAAAAGCATCATCATTCCGCCGCCTGCGCCGATAAATCCGCAGATAAATCCGATTAAAATTCCGCAAACAACCGACTGGGCAGCACGTTTTTTTGCCGGAACCGATTCCATATTTTCTTTGGTGGTCATAACCGGACGCACAATGAATTTTACACCGAGCAAAAATGTCATAAACACCGAAAAACCGCCCATTGCGGTTGACGGCACAAGACTCGCGACATAACTTCCGACCGCGGTAAATGTCAATACGCTCAACATCATTATCAAGCCGTTTTTAATATCGAGATTTTTATTTTTATGATAGGTATATGCGGAAATCGCACTTGCCAGCACATCCGATGAAAGGGCAATCCCCACCGCCATATACGGGTCAACGTCCAAAAATGTAATCAGCATAGGACTTATCACCGCCGCCGCACTCATACCGGCAAATCCGGTACCGAGCCCCGCGCCCATACCGGCAAAAAACGTAACCAAAACCGTCAATAATATTTTCATTTTCGTTCTTCTCCGTCTAAAATTCCGTTCGTTTTTTCGGTAACACACTGTGCCGACAAAAAAATCAAGGCACAATCACTTTACTTTTCAAGATATTCTTCAAGGCAAAGACCGCAGTCGTTTATTTTGTGCGCTTCGTTTATTCCGACAAAGCGCCAATGCCATGATTCGTGTATAACACCCGTTATGTTCTGCTTTTCGGCAGTGTAACGAAGAATAAAACCGTAATCTTCGGCATTTTGACTCAGCCACCTGTATTCGGCTGTTTGTTCAAAAGTGTCCTCGACCGAATTGAAATCAACCGCAAGACCTGTGTGGTGTTCACTTGTTCCGGGTCTTGCAACCACGGTTGCGGCAACTTCTTCGGCACGGTCGGCAGGTGTTCCGCTGTTTTTAACACGCTCAACCTTGTTATTGAAAAGGCGTTTTTGGGTGGCATAACTGCGATACGGTGATAACACCTTAAGATTAACCCCGTCTTTCCACGCCGCTTCAACCATGGCTGTAAGATATGGGTAAATTTGGGCGTTTATCCGGTTCAGCGAACCGCAAAGATACTTGGATTCGAGTTTAACAAGATTTCCCTCGTAATCATAATTTTCCGGCAGCGGATTTTTGTTGTTTACAAGCAAAAGATTTGAATAATTCGGATCGAGTTTCGGCTTTTTATTGTCGGATTTTGAACCTGTCTCCAAACTGCTGCTTGTCGTCGGTTCACTGCTGACGACAACATCGACCGGCGCCGTTGATGAATCTTCATATTGCGAACTTGACGGCGGAGTGCTTGCGGAATCAGCGGGTTCACCGTCGCTCTTCTTTATGCCCGAAATTGCAAGGGCAACAACTGCAACCGTACAAACCAATCCCGCACCGCAACAAGACAGGAAGATTCTCCTTTTACGAAGGGCTCTTTGTCTTCTGGTCATTTTCTTTTTCATAATCATTCATCCAGTTTCAGCACCGCCATAAAAGCTTCTTTCGGAACTTCAACCGAGCCTAAGCGACGCATCTTCTTTTTACCTTCTTTTTGTTTTTCAAGCAGTTTCTTTTTGCGGGTTATATCGCCGCCGTAACATTTTGCAAGAACATCCTTGCGAAGAGCTTTTACCGTTTCGCGGGCAATTATTTTGCCGCCCACGGCAACCTGAATCGGGACTTCAAATAATTGTCTCGGGATATAGTCTTTGAGCTTTTCGGCAATTCTGCGCGCTCGGGCATAGGAGCTGTCGGCGTGGACAATAAACGAAAGTGCGTCTACGGTGTCACCCGCCAGCATAACATCAAGTTTCATCAGTTTTGATTTTTGATATCCTCGCGGTTCATAATCGTAACTGGCGTATCCTTTGGTGCGGGATTTAAGCGCATCAAAGAAATCATAAACGATTTCACCCATCGGCAGTATATAGTGAATGTCAACGCGATCACCCATATATTTCATATCAATATATTCGCCGCGCCGTTCTTCACAAAGTTGCATAATGGTGCCGACATAGTCACTCGGACTGTAGATGTTTACATCCGCAACGGGTTCAAGTGCTTCCGAAATGGTTGTGGGGTCGGGGTAGTTTGTGGGGTTATCGACCGTTACGATCTCTCCTGTAGTCAGTTCGAATTTGTATTCAACACTGGGTGCTGTGGTGATTATATCAAGATTATATTCTCTCTCCAACCGCTCTTCAATTATTTCCATATGCAAAAGTCCGAGAAAACCGCAACGGAAACCGAAACCGAGCGCTGTTGAAGTTTCGGGTTCAAACAGCAAAGAAGCATCGTTTAACTGCAGCTTTTCAAGCGCTTCTCTCAAATCGGGATATTTTGCGCCGTCCGCAGGGTAAATACCGCAAAAGACAACGGGATTTACGCTTCGGTACCCCTCAAGCGCTTCGTCAGCGGGGCGTCCGGCAAGTGTCACCGTGTCACCGACACGTGCTTCACTGACCGTTTTTATGGATGCGGCAAGATAACCGACTTCGCCCGCTTCAAGACAATCGCACGGTTCAAGTGAAGTCGCACGTTTGCGACCGATTTCCACAACGTCAAACTCGGCACCGGTTGCCATCATTTTTATGCGGTCTCCCGCGAATATTTTACCGCTTACAACGCGGAAATATACAATGACACCGCGGTATGCATCATAATAAGAATCGAATATAAGTGCTTTAAGCGGCGCTTCACGGTCGCCCGTCGGTGCGGGAATACCTTTTACGATAAGTTCGGGCACTTCCTCAACATTAAGACCCGTTTTTGCCGAAATAAGCGGTGCTTCGTCGGCGGGTATTCCGATTACATCCTCAATTTCCTGCTTAATGCGCTCGGGTTCGGCGCTGGGCAGGTCGATTTTGTTTATCACTGGTATTATTTCAAGACCGTGATCCACCGCAAGATATGTGTTGGCAAGCGTTTGCGCTTCAATACCCTGCGATGCATCGACAATAAGCACTGCGCCCTCACACGCGGCAAGCGAACGCGAAACCTCATAATTGAAGTCAACGTGTCCGGGCGTGTCTATGAGATTAAGTTCATATTCCTTGCCGTCTTTGGCGGTGTAGTAAAGTGTTACGGCGTGTGCTTTTATGGTGATGCCGCGTTCGCGTTCAAGATCCATACTGTCAAGTATCTGTTCTTCCATATCGCGCTGTGCCACCGAGCTTGTAAGTTCCAGCAAGCGGTCTGCAAGTGTTGATTTACCGTGGTCTATGTGTGCCACAATACAAAAATTACGAATGTTTTCAAGTGGGTAGGACACCCTGCATTTCTCCTTTATGAAATATCTACCTAATTTTATCACATTTTATAACTTCCGTCAACCGCTTGTCTGCCTAATAATAAAAATGCTTTCGCCATGACGAAAAGCAGCATCAGACACCGAAATTTGTCAAGAATTTTTAACAGTCCTTTTTTAGATACAACTTTCTTGAAAATCATGTCGAATGAATGATGAATACCTAATAATGAAAAATGAATAATACAAAAAGAAAATCCTGCCGACAATAATCGACAGGATTTTCTTTATGGCTGGGG
>CAZGRC010000076.1:0-5680 GCA_964528125.1 uncultured Ruminococcus sp. | reverse complement strand
TCCGAATAGAATGGAATTTCTCGGATGAGATTGCCGATTTAATCGAAATGACTCAAATTGTATCGGGAAAGCAGGCTATTTGAAAATTTTCTTTAAAAAGTGTTGTCCCTAACTTGACACACTCGTGAGCGGCAGTCCCATAATCCAAAATGGGAAACTTGTGGGCGCTGTTACGCACGTGCTTATTGACAACTGTAAAAGCGGTTATGGAATTTTTGCCGAAAATATGCTTGATACCGCGCAAAGTGTGAATACCGAAGATTTAAAAGAAGCCTCATAAATATGATGAAGTGTCGTAACGAAGTATTGCTTTAAAATGTGAAATTTTGGCGGTATTGTTTTGCAAAGTATTTTATATTACGAAAAATCGCGGGGCGGAAGTTTTCTTCCGCCCCGTTTATTCGCTTATCACACCGTCGAGGGTGTCTTTATGACAAAGATTGTGAAAATATCTTTTTCCGAATTTTTCACTTGCACACAGCAAATATGACCTTTGGGAGTTTTGTATCATCCTTTTTCTTACATTGTTTTCATCGGGGGCAATGTCCGTGAGATAGCCGTCGTCCGAGACACCTCTGCAAGAAAAGAAAGCGATATCGGCATTAAATGTTTCGATTGTTTTATATGCTTCTTCTCCGACAAGTGCCAGACAACTGTTAATTAGCATTCCACCGGTGGAAACGGTTTGTATATCGTATTCCGCCAATTTTGAAAGTGCCTTGATACCGTTGGTTATAACCGTGAGATTCCTTTTTGAAGCAAGAAACGGAATTAAGTAATAACAGCTTGTTGAAGCATCCAGAAAAACAACATCGTTGTCATGTATAAGTTTAATTGCCTTTTGAGCGATAAGTGTTTTTGCACTGCTTTGCTCATATTCGCGAATCAAAAACGGAATTTTGTTTTTCGACAGGGCGGTTTCTTCGAGTATTGCGCCGCCGTGAACGCGTTTTATCAGGTTTTGTTTTTCAAGACTTGCCAAATCACGCCTTACCGACGGTTCACTGATAAACAAAACTTCGGCAAGTTGCTTTACGCCGACTCGCTTTTCTTTAAGCAATATTTCAAGTATCTGTTTTTCACGTTCTGTGTTCATATAATCACCGGATTTCGAGATAAACGCTCATAATTGTGATTATTTGTTAAAATAACGCGGCGAATATTGAGCGCAATATCTGTTTTTGTTATAATACCATTAAAGAGAATAATTGTCAATGCAAAACGGAGGTTGAAGAAATGATTTTTCAGGCACATAAGGGTGTGAGTACGGAAAATCCCGAAAACACAATGCCGGCGTTTGTCAGCGCGGTAGAGCAGGGATATAAAATCATAGAGCTGGATGTTGGGGTTACAAAGGATTTAAAGTTTGTTCTCTTGCACGACGGCACGATAAACAGAACAGCGCGCCACGCAAACGGCGATTTGATAGGCGAAGAGGTCAAAATCGGAGATATTACGTACAGCGAAGCGCGGAAATACGATTTCGGCATATGGTTTTCAAAAAAGTTTAAAGGCACGAAAATAACGCTTTTCGAAGATGTTTTAAACTTGGCAAAACAAAACGGAATTGCGCTTAAAATAGACAATAAATATCAATATTTCGCAGCAGAGCAAAAAGCGGCGTTTTTCGATATGCTGGAAGCGTATGAAGACGTCGCCTGTTTGACCTGTTCAAATATCGAAGAAATCAAGATTGCGGCTGAACGCTTCCCGAAAATGCATTTTCATTATGACGGCGCTGTTACTCGCGACATTTTGGAACAACTCGCCGCGTTTTTGCCTAAAGAGAGGTTGACGGTTTGGCTTCCGCATAAAAATCCGAATACCTCATGGGTGAAAACCGAGTTTGCAAATGAAGAACTGTCGGCACTTGTAAAACAATATGCCGATCTCGGTATATGGATTTTGTCGAGAAACAGTCAGCTTGAAGAAGCACAAAAATTGGACGCCGATATAATAGAAACAAACGGTTCTCTGAAACCGGAAATGCACCGCGGAATCCGTGCCGATATGCACACACATTCTGAATATTCCCACGATTCCGTATGTAAAATTGCGGATATGCACCGTGCACAAATTCAAAACGGAACCGAAATGTTTGCGGTTACCGATCATTTTGATACCGATTCATTCAACGATTATGATGTTTTCACACCCATTGAAAAAGCCTATAATGAATTGCAAAATCTGAATGCCGAAAGCGGTAAGAAATCTTCGGTTTTGTCGGGTATTGAAATCAGCGAGGGCTTTTGGCATCCCGAACAGTGTGAAAAGGCAACGTCACTTGTTGACTATGATGTTATAATAGGTTCGGTTCATCTTGTTAAATATAAAGATTTAACCTATGCTTATTCTAAAATTGATTTTTCAAAACTAGGCAGGGAAGTCGTTGCCGAATATATGGACGCCTATTTCGACGATATTCTCACAATGACGGAAACATTGGATTTTGATATTCTGGCGCATTTGACCTGCCCGCTCAGGTACATAAACGGCAAATACGGTATGGATTTGGAAATTTCGCGTTACAAAGAAAAGATTGAAGAAATACTGCGACGGATAATTCGCAAGGGAATAGCACTGGAAGTAAACACTTCTTCGTTTGATGTGTTGGATTCATTTATGCCATCAAACGATATCTTGAAAATGTATTATGATATGGGCGGATATTTGATAACGCTGGGTTCCGATGCACATATATCGCAGAATGCTTCTAAAAATTTTGATGAGGCATTAAATACGCTTAGGGAAATCGGTTTTAAAAACATTTATTATTATAAAAACAGAAAACCGTATCAAATTACGGTGTAAAGGAGTAATTTTATGAAAGCAGGAGTATTTTTCGGAAAAAACGATTTAAGGGTGATTGAAATCGATAAGCCCGTACCGCAAGAGGGAGAGGTTTTAATTAAGGTTATGGCTTGCGGAATATGCGGTACCGACGTTCACATCTTTTGCGGCGACGAAGGTTGTTTCCCGACACCGTCGGGCACGGTATTGGGTCACGAATTCGCGGGACTTGTCGAAGCGGTTGGGAAAGGCGTAAAAGAAATCAAGGCGGGTGACAGGGTTTGTGTTGACCCGAACAAACTGTGCGGCGAATGCTATTACTGTAAAAGCGGGATAGGACATTTTTGTGAAGAAATGACCGGTATCGGTACGGGTGTAAACGGCGGATTTGCACAGTATTGTGTTGTGCCGCAGTCACAGGTGTATAAAATCGCAGATACCACTTCCTATGAAAAAGCGGCTATGACCGAACCGGTTGCCTGCTGTGTTCACGGCATTGATTTGTGCAATATTTCCTGTGGTGATACGGTTGCGGTAATCGGTGGCGGTATGATTGGTATGATAATGCTTCAGTTGGCGAAAATTTCGGGCGCGGGCAAACTTATAATGATAGAACCGGTTCCGGAAAAAAGAAAGGTAGCCGAAAAACTCGGTGCGGATATTACGATTGATCCTATCGGAGAAAATGTTAAAGAGGTTCTCGCAAAAAACAGTATCGACAGAATTTCCGTTGTTATAGAATGTGTCGGAAAAACGTCAACGGTTGAACAGGCGATAGATATTGCCGGTAAGTATTCTACGGTTATGATGTTCGGCCTTACCGCCCCGCAAGATACAATTACCGTCAAGCCGTTTGAAATTTTCAAAAAGGAAATCACGCTTAAGGCATCGTTTATAAATCCCTACACTCAAAAGCGCGCATTAGAGCTTATCGACAGCGGCAAAATCGATGTAAGTTCCATTGTATATTCCTTTGAAAGTCTTGAAAAACTGCCCGAAATACTTTCCAGCTCAAAACTCCGCGCAAAGGGCAAATTTATCATAAAACCGCAAATGTAAATTTAAAATTATGAAACCGTTGGGTGATTTCACTCGGCGGTTTCTTTTCGAATGTCAGATATTCCTTTGAGTTCACATATGCCGTCGGCAATATCGGCAAAAACGGCGGCGGTGCTTTTTTGCGGCGTTCCTTCGGACATAACCGCAACGGCGTATTTCGGGGCATCTGCCGGGAAATAACCGCAAAACCAGCTGTTGGTTATCTCTTTTCCGTTAAGGTACCGACCTGTTTGTGCGGTTGCCGTTTTTCCCGCTGCTTTGCAGTGTGTGGGAGCGGCGGCACCGCCAGTGCCGGAGATTATAACTTCCTCAAGACATTCACGCAGTGCGGCGGCAGTATCGGCACTCATCACTTTGGTGGGAGCGATTTTCCTGCTTTCGGTGATTTTTCCGTTTTGTACGGTGCCTTCGGTAAGCGACGGGGTAATATAACAGCCGTTTGCCGCAATAGTGCAGTAGAGTGTCAGCATTGATACGGGTGACAAAAGAAGTTGACCCTGTCCAATGCCTATATTCGCGAGGTCGGCATCTGTGGTAAGGGTTGTGGCTTTTGGCATATTGCCCGGAGCGGTCTTTATTCCTTTGCACAGTGTGAGGGAACTGCCGAATCCGAGTGCGCTTGCCGTTTTGCATATTGCATCGGCACCGACTTTGGCGGCAATGCCATAGAAAAAGCTGTTGCAGGAATTCGCGACGGCGGTTTTAAGGTCAACTTCGCCGTGACCCGATCTGGCGTGACAGTTAAAAGTTCGGTTCCCGATAACCACATTTCCGGTACAAAGGCATTTTTCGTCGGCATTGCCGTTTTCCAAAAGTGCCGCCGCAACGCACGGTTTGAAAACCGAACCGACACTGAATACGGCAAGTGTGCGGTCAAGAAGCGGCGAATTTTTCTCCGAAAGACTTGCCGAAACATCGGTTATATCAAATGTGGGACGGCTGTGTATGGCGCGTATTTTTCCGCTTTCGATTTCACAAACCACCGCGGCGCCCGTTATAATGCCCTGACAGGCATTTTCGGTTATATTTTGAATGTTTATGTCCAAGGTGGTTATGACACCGTTTCCGATGGCTGTGGCGGCGTTTTCAAAGTAGGGCTCATCGCCGCCGAGGATTCCACCTTTGCCGTCGGCCGAAAAAACGGCATCAACCGTTTTTTTGCTGAAGAGTATGTCGTCATATGCCGCTTCAAGTCCCGAAACACCGTGACCGTCGCCGTCGGTGTATCCGACTGTGTGCACGGCGGGGGTTTCACTTGTTGCGTGGGTGTATACTTCGGTTACGGCAATGCCCTCACATTCGGGGTCATAAGGCACTTCGCAGACAACGGGAGTGCCGTGTCTGAGTTGTTTGAGCACATAGTTGCGCTTTTCATCTTCAAGCAGAGCACTGATTGCAACCGTCGCTCGAACCGTGGGGGAAACGGCTGCAATGAGCTTTGATGTTGAGTTTGTCAGCGGCACCATATTACAGTCGAATATTGTGCCGCGCACGCGGCTCACTGTTATGTGCTTACTGCTTTGTTTTGCCTGCGTTTCGGCATAGCTTTGTGTTGATACCGATGCGATTTTCAAAACCGTGCCCAAAAAAAGAAAAACAATAAGAAAAAAAGATATTGCGGTGCGCCGCGCAAAAACGGCGTAAAAACTGTTTTTTTTCAAAATATCACCCGAATATAATTTATAAGCAAAATTTAATTTGAGAGAATTTAATTTTGCCGTCAACGATAAAAGCCGTCATATCGAAACACTTTTAAGAGTTTCGACGTTCTATAATCATTATGAACATTTAAGTGATAAAATATAACTTGAAAAATAGTATACATTATTAT
>CAZGRC010000075.1:0-5697 GCA_964528125.1 uncultured Ruminococcus sp. | reverse complement strand
GGATGCATTTTCTTATAAGATAGGTATGATACACCAACATTTTAAACTTGTTGATGTATTCAGTGCCGCAGAAAATATTGTTCTCGGAATCGACAAGGGAAAGTATAACCTTAAAGCTTCCACCGAAGAAATCAAGAAAATAAGCGAACAGTACGGCTTTGAACTTGAACCCGAAAAGAAGATTTACACCATGTCGGTTTCGGAAAAACAGACCGTTGAAATAATCAAGGTTCTTTACCGCGGTGCCGATATTTTGATTCTTGACGAGCCCACTGCCGTTCTCACCCCGCAGGAAACCGAAAAGCTGTTTAACATTCTGCGCCGTATGCGTGACGACGGCAAATGCATTATCATCATAACGCACAAACTTCACGAGGTTCTTTCGTTGTCTGACAGGGTTGCCGTTCTGCGCAAGGGCGAATATGTCGGCACGGTTAATACCTGCGAAACAAGTGAAGCGGAACTCACCGAAATGATGGTCGGCAAAAAGGTCAACCTTAATATACAGCGCAACGCTCCTCACGACACCACCGACCGCCTTGTTGTGGAAAAGCTCACCTGTGTCGATCGCACGGGTGCCACCGTGCTTGACAATATTTCCTTTACTGCCAAGGGCGGCGAAATACTCGGAATCGCGGGTATTGCCGGCAGCGGTCAGCGCGAACTTCTCGAATCAATCGCGGGTCTTCAGCACCTCTCTTCGGGCAAGATTCTGTACCTTAATCCCAAAACCGAAAAGGTTGAAAATCTCCGTGACAAAACACCTATGCAGATCAGAAATATGGGTGTTCGACTTTCCTTTGTTCCAGAAGACCGTTTGGGTATGGGTCTTGTCGGCAATATGGATATCGTCGATAATATGATGCTCAGAAGTTATTCAAAGGGTCATTCCATGTTCTTAAAACGCAAAAAGCCGAAAGACCTTGCAATGAAAATTATTCACGACCTTGAGGTTGTCACTCCCTCCGCCGCAACACCGGTTCGCCGTCTTTCGGGCGGTAACGTTCAAAAGGTGCTTGTCGGTCGCGAAATTGCCGCTTCTCCGACCGTGCTTATGGTGGCATACCCCGTTCGCGGTCTTGATATCAACTCTTCATATATGATATACAATCTTTTGAACGATCAAAAGGAAAAGGGTGTCGCGGTTATTTTTGTCGGTGAAGACCTTGATGTTTTGCTTGAACTTTGTGACAGAGTTATGGTTATCGGTTCTGGAAAAATAACGGGCGTTGTTGACGGAAGGACCACCACAAAAGAGGAAGTCGGTCTTCTTATGACCAAATCAAAACATGAAACGGAGGAAGATACCAATGGCTGAAAATGCGGTAATTAAAACCCACCGTGAACCGTTGTTCCATGTTGTAAAACGTGATGATATGCCTTTATGGAAAGCGTGGATAATTCGTGTTGCTACCGTTGCCGTTGCATTTTGCATTGTCGGTTTTCTTTCAATGTCGGTCACGGGCGAAGCTTTCGGAACTACATATCAAATAATGTTTCAGGGTGTCTTCGGAAGAATGCTTGAAGGCAGTATGACAATGCTTTGGAAATATTTGCAGGAAATCGCCATTCTTTTGGCACTCGCATTGGCACTTACCCCCGCTTTTAAAATGAAGTTTTGGAATTGCGGCGCCGAAGGACAGGCACTTATGGGCGGTCTTGCTTCCATAATTTGTATGATAGAACTCGGCAACAAACTCCCCTACCCCGTGCTTATTGCCGTCATTGCCGTCACAAGTATTCTTGCGGGCGCAATTTGGGGGCTTATCCCCGCCGTATTCAAAGCACTCTTCAACACTAACGAAACATTGTTTACTCTTATGATGAACTATATTGCGACACAAATCATCGCATATTATGTTTACATTAAGGGCGGCGGTTCAAATGTTATCAATCCCGTATCTGCGGGTAATTTCCCGTCGGTCGGCGGCAATGACTACTTTGTAAACATCATAGTGGTTACCGTTATGACCGTGCTTATGTTTATTTATCTCAAATACAGTAAACAGGGCTACGAAATTTCCGTTGTCGGTGAAAGTCAAAACACGGCACGCTATATCGGAATAAATGTTAAAAAAGTAATCATTCGCACAATGCTCATTTCGGGAGCGCTCTGCGGCATTACGGGTATGCTTCTTGTTGCCGGCAAAGACCACAGCATAAACATAAACAGTGTCGGCGGTCAGGGCTTTACCGCGATTTTGATATCGTGGCTCGGGCAGTTCAATCCTTTCATAATGGTTGTTATGACCGCGATTGTCGTCTTTTTGCGCATTGGCGTTGCAAAGGTTGCCGACACAGCGTTGCTCAATTCTTCATTCTCGGAAATTATGGTCGGTATCGTAATTCTTATGTTGGTCGGATGCGAATTTTTCATACACTATTCAATTAAATTCCGCCACAGCAAAAAGGAGGTAAAAGCATGCTGATTCAGTTTATTTGCCGTGCTATACTCCTCGGTGTCCCGCTTCTTTACGGTTCCACAGGCGAAATCGTCACCGAAAAATCGGGTCACCTTAACCTCGGTATACCGGGAATTATGTATGTCGGCGCGATAAGCGGCGTTGTGGGTTCCTTTCTTTACGAAAATTCATGTGGCAACGACATTGCAAATATGAATCCCGCGCTTGCCATAATCATTCCTTTTCTGTGTGCTGTTGTCGGTGCTATGGTTATGGGGCTTATCTACAGTTTTCTCACGGTAACCCTCCATGCAAACCAAAACGTAACCGGTTTGGCCCTCACCACACTCGGCATTGGGCTCGGCAATTTCCTCGGCGCTTCGCTTATCAACATTACAAAAAGTGAAATGCCGTCGATTGCACTTACAAAAACAAGTTCTTTCTTTTCGGCAAAACTTCCGTTTGCGGATGATCTCGGATGGTTTGGAGAACTTTTCTTATCACACGATTTTCTAACATACCTTGCAATCATAATCGCCATCGTGACATCTTTTGTTCTGAATCGCACACGAGTTGGATTGAATCTGCGCTCGGTCGGTGAAAATCCCGCCACAGCCGATGCTGCGGGCATAAACGTCACTAAATACAGATATATCGCAACCTGCGTCGGCAGTGCTATTGCGGGTCTCGGCGGTTTGCAGTATGTTATGGCATACGCCAGCGGTGTTTGGTCAAATAACGCTTTCGGTGACCGTGGTTGGATGGCAATCGCTTTAGTTATCTTCGCACTTTGGAAACCATCTGTCGCTATTATCGGCTCATTCGTTTTCGGTGCACTTTGCAATGCCAATAACTATATTCAAGGTCTCGGCACCGAAACACAGGAACTCTTTAAAATGCTTCCGTATGTTGTAACCATTATTGTTCTCATAATTACCAGTATGCGTAAAAAGCGTGAACATCAGCCCCCCGCATCACTCGGTCTTTCCTATTTCAGAGAAGAAAGATAAAAAAACAGGAAAGTGCGTGGTTCTTTACTGCGCACTTTTTCAGTAGGTGAAGAAAATGTACAGTAATATTAAAATCATCGCAATGGACCTTGACGGCACATTAACCCAGCACAAAACACCCTTGAGTTCCGAACACAGAGCAGTGCTTACACAGCTTTCAAAAAAATACAAACTGCTTATGGTCGGTGCGGGGCAGGTACTGCGAATTTTCAATCAACTTGAAAAATTCCCAATCGATATTATCGGAAACTACGGTATGCAATACGGGTGTTATAACAGTGAAACGGGTGAAATCGATATTGTAAAGGATATCACCGTCGATTGTGACCGCGAACTCGTTGCGCAAAAAATCGAAAAACTCAGAAAAAAATACGGCTTTTCGAAATATGCCGGCGATTCAGTCGAATATCATCCCTCGGGTTGCATTACATTCCCGATTATCGGCACAAAAGCAGCACAGTCGGATAAACTTTCCTTTGATCCCGACAGGTCTAAACGCCGAAAGATTTATGATGATGTTGTCAATACATTTGACGATTACTGTGTGTTTGTCGGCGGTTCATCATCTTTTGATATGGCACCGAAACCGTATAATAAATATTATGCACTCGATCTGTACTGCAAGGAAAACAGTCTTTCACATTCACAGGTTGTTTATATCGGTGACGATTACGGACTCGGCGGTAATGACGAATCGGTATATTTATCCGATTTTAACTATATCACCATTGATGATTACAACGATTTCCCGAACGTGGTAAAGGACCTGCTGTAAAATCGGTTATACGCCGACAATACACATAAGTCTTAAAACTCTTCAATATCAGATAAAGCATAAAAAATCCCCTGTGTCGCAGCTTTGCAACACAGGGGCAAACTTATTCAGAAGTTTAAAAACACGCCTGCAATGTTAAAATAAATTATCAGTGACACGGCATCAAGTATGGTTGTAACAAGCGGGCTTGCCATAACTGCGGGGTCAAATCCGATTTTCTTTGCAAGTATCGGAAGCAGACTTCCGACAATCTTTGCAACAATCACCACAAAAAACAGCGTTGCACATACCGTAAGCATTTCGGGTATTGCTCTGTCAATGTCAAAATTGTTAAGCAATAAATGATCCACAAGATATAACTTAACAAAATTCACAATCGAAAGCACAAAACCGCATACAAAAGCTACGCGAATTTCTTTCCAAAGCACACGCAGAATATCCCTAAACTCAATCTCTCCGAGAGACAGTGCACGGATAACGGTTACCGATGCCTGACTGCCTGAATTCCCTCCCGTACCCATAAGCATAGGTATAAATGCAATAAGTGCGGTGAAATTTGAAAGCCGTCCTTCAAATGCAGATCTCACCATACCGGTAAATGTTGCCGATATCATAAGAAACAGCAACCACGGCATTCGCGAACGGAAGGTTGCAAAAACTCCGGTTTTAAGGTAAGTACGCTCACTCGGCAACATTGCCGCCATTTTTTCAATGTCTTCGCTTGCTTCTTCCTGCAAAACATCAATGGCGTCATCAACGGTAACAATCCCCACCAGGCGCTGTTCGGTGTCAACAACAGGAATTGTCAGCATATCGTACTTCTCAAAAAGACCCGCAACCGCCTCTTTATCGTCAAGTGTCTCGGCAAAAATAACGTTTTCATCCATTATTTCCGAAATCGGGGTATCGGTACCGCTTAACAGCAAATCTTTAACCGTAACTATACCGAGTAGTTTACGCCCTTTGTCGGTGACATATCCCGTATAAATGCTTTCGGTATCCGTTCCAACACGGCGTATCTTTTCAAATGCATCATTCACCGTCATATCGGTTTTGAGGTCGATATATTCGGTGGTCATAATACTGCCCGCACTGTCTTCGGGATAAGCAAGCAAACGGTTTATAACACTTCGCGTTTGCGGATCGGTCTGTTTAAGAATACGTTTTGCCACGGTTGCGGGCATTTCTTCAATAATGTCAACCGTATCATCCATAAACAGTTCGTCCATAACTTCTTTAAGTTCACGGTCACTGAATGCCTCTATCAAAAACTGCTGCATATCGCTTTCAAGTTCGACAAATATCTCTGCGGCAACCTCTTTCGGCAGTATGCGGAATACCAGTGCGCGATCTTTCTCAGGCATTTTTTCAAAAAGCGGGGCAAGGTCGGCAGGCTGTAGTTCACAAAGAATTTCCCGAAGTCGAACAAACTTCCTGTCTGCAATAAGTTCCAAAATTTTTTCTTCCAAAACATCAGCCTCCTCTAAAAATCAATCCCTGTCTCTTATGA
>CAZGRC010000074.1:0-5732 GCA_964528125.1 uncultured Ruminococcus sp. | reverse complement strand
GCGCGCAGAAACGACAGCAACTGTAACAATGTGCGCCTCGGCATCATTGTATGCGAAAAACTGAACGCGGCGGGAATTACAGCTTTGCACGACACTACGGTGCACGATTATCCCGAATATAACGGCAGCTATAACCGCGCCGCAAAAACGATAAAATCATATCTCGCAAAATATCCGAGCATTAAAATCGTTCTAGACCTGCACCGTGATGCGATAACTTCGGGAGAAAGTGACAAGGTAAAACCCGTAACCGAAATTAACGGCAAAAAAGCGGCACAAATAATGCTGGTGCTGGGTTCACAAAGCGGAAGCGTTACCGACTTTCCGAATTGGAAAGAAAATCTTAAACTCGGAGTAAAACTGCAACAGACCCTTGAAGTAAAATACCCGACACTTGCCCGTTCGCTCTATTTTTGTGCAAGGCGTTACAACGAAAATCTTACCAACGGTTCAATGATAATAGAAATCGGAACAGATGCCAATACTATAGACGAGGTTTCGTATTCGGCGGAACTTCTCGGGGAATCACTTTGCGAACTGCTTAACAGATTGGGATGAACAAATGAAAAGGAATTTTAAAATTTTCATACGCTCTTTTTATATTTCCGCCGTGATTATGCTCTGCCTGTTATTCGGAGCGGCGGGTATTGCAAAGGCATATTCCGCAATGCGACTTACGGCGTTCGGTGAATACCGACAGGCCATTGATATTAAAGACGGAAAATTAAGAATTTTCGACTTTGAAATCGAATTTTAAGAAGTTTGAATTTTATTAAAAACACTTTGATTGACAAATTCGGTATGCGGTATTATAATAAATTCATACTTAAAAATTTAAGGAGAAACGGCAATGTCGAATTTAAAAGATTCTTGGAAGAAAACAGGCAAAGGCTTCACTTCCGCTTTTCAAAATTTGGGTGATGCAAACACATCAATCAAAAAGAGCGGCAAAGAATTCGGTCACGCTTTTCGCAACCTTGGAAAATCGGTCATTAAATCGGCAAAAGAAGGTATCGTAAAGGTTGACGAATGGGCAAACAGCGACGATGAAGATAAAACGGAACAGACCGAATATTCCGAAAACTCTTAAAATTTCACAAAAAGCAGTGCGGCAATTTCGTTGCCACACTGCTTTTATGCTTTTTACGGTATTTATCTTTTGTCAGCCAAAAAGAATACTGCCATTGTGCCCGGTCCGGAATGTGAAACGATTACCGGATCAAGATAGTTATATACCACGTGTTTTACTCCGTAACGCTTTCTCATTTCGCGTTCGATAAACTTCGCATCTTCTTCACAGTCGCCGTGAGCAATGAAAAGTTCTTTATCAGAAATGTCAACGCCGTGCTCCTCAACCGAGGAAATAAGATATTCAAGGGTAGCCTTGCGACCTCTTGCCTTGCCCGTTACATACAGTTTTCCGTCATCCGCCATATACATGAGCGGTTTTATGCCGAGAAGTGAGCCGACAATTGCCGAACCGCCCGAAAGACGTCCGCCGCGCTTTAAAAAGAAGAGATCATCAACCGTGAAAATATGACAGATTCTAAGGCGATTATCTTCAACCCATTTTGCAACTTCTTCGATGGATTTTCCCTGATCTCTGAGCTTCGCGGCATAATGAACGCACATTCCTTGACCGAGCGATGCAGAAAGGGTATCCACAACAATTATTTTTCTTTCGGGGAATTCCTCACGATAGTCGTTCGCGCAGTTCACAATATTTTGATACGAACCAGAAAGTCCCGAAGAAAATGACAGCATAAGAACATCTTCTCCGCGTTCGAGAATCGGTTTTATAACGGCATCACACTGTTCGGCATTTATAAGAGATGTGGTTATATTTTCTTTTTCGCGCAAGAGGCGATATGTTTCTTCATATTCGGTTTTCTTTCCCTTAATGTAACTTTCATACGGAACCTGCTTAATATAATAGCGCATTGATATTATATCAACGTCATATTCTTCAATTTGTGCATCGGTGAGATTCGCACAGGAATCGGTAACTATTCTGTAACTCATAAAAACCAAAAAACTCCGTTTCATTGTATTGACGGGTTTCGCCGCCTTTTTAATTATATAGCAAAAGAACCGTTTTTTCAATCTACAAGCCGAGTATTGACATCTACCACGCAAAAATTGCAAAGTAGAGTGATTTTTTTCAATTCTACCGACAGTAGAATCCCCTTGTTAAAAACCTTTCAGCGGCAAAACAGCCCACAAACGCCTCACCAAAAAATGTTTTGACTATTTGAAAAAAATGTGATAAAATAATATCAAACGCGGAGGTGTGACTGATGAAATCAACCGGAATAATAAGACCCGTTGACAGTATGGGAAGAATCGTAATACCCAAAGAAATTCGTAAAATATTGCAGGTGCAAGAAAATCGCGACAGTCTTGAAATTTATGTGGAAGACGATATGATAATTCTTAAAAAACATCGTCCGACCTGTTTTTTGTGCGGTAAAATCGGTGAATGTGTTGAATTGAACGATTATATTGTATGCACACATTGCATCGACAAACTGAACGCCATCAGACGCGCAAGCGAAATCGAGAACGAATAGACAGAAACCCCGTCCTTTTTTAGGTGAACGGGGTTCTTTTTTATGCTTTTTTAAATTCAAAGGTTTCACCGTTTGTATCACATATAACAGTATCGCCTTTTTTGACACTGCCGTCAAGAATGCTTTCGCTGAGTTTATCTTCAACCGAACTTTGAATTTCCCGTCTCAGCGGTCTGGCACCGTAAACGGGGTCAAATCCTTTTTCGCTCAGGCGGTCAATAACGGCGTCGGTGAAACTGATGTTGATATCAATTCCTTTAAGCCTTTCGGCAAGATTTTTAAGCATATTTGCCGCAATCTGCCCGATTTCGAATTTTGTGAGTTTGCTGAACACAATAATATCATCAACGCGGTTGAGGAATTCGGGTCTGAACGCGCTTTTAAGCTCTGCGAGAACCTTTTCTTTAACATCACCGCTGTCGCCGCCGTCACCCGAATTAAAGCCGAAGTTAACCTTTTTCTCGGTTATCAAACGCGCGCCTATATTTGAAGTCATAATTATAACGGTATTTTTAAAATCAACCGTTCTGCCCTGTGAATCGGTCAATATGCCGTCTTCAAGTATCTGCAACAGAATATTGAAAACATCGGGGTGTGCCTTTTCAATTTCATCGAAAAGAACCACGGAATATGGGTGTCTTCTTACCTTTTCGGTCAGCTGACCGCCCTCCTCAAAACCGACATATCCGGGTGGAGAACCGACAAGCCGCGAAACGGAATATTTTTCCATATATTCCGACATATCAAGGCGTATCATCATATTTTCACTGCCGAACATCGCCTGAGCCAGTGCACGGCACAGTTCGGTTTTACCGACACCCGTAGGTCCGAGGAATATGAACGAACCTATCGGGCGTTTGGGATCTTTAAGTCCTACCCTGCCTCGCCTGATTGCCCGTGACACGGCCGACACCGCTTCTTCCTGACCAACAAGACGTTCGTGAAGCACCGATTCAAGTTTAAGCAACCGTTCGCTTTCTTCCTCGGTCAACTGAACCACCGGCACGCCCGTCCAAGAGGAAACTATCTCCGCAATGTTTTCGTCGGTCACTTCGCCGGACAAATGATCGGTCTGATTTCGCCAATTGCTTTTCAATTCGTCACGTTTTGCAATCATCTTTTTTTCGTCATCGCGAAGTGCGGCGGCGCGTTCAAAATCCTGCGAATTTATTGCCTGCTCTTTTTCGGACTGAAGTTCGCTTATCTTTTCTTCAATCTCCTTTAAACCGTCGGGCGCGGCGCTGACCGTAAGACGGACACGCGATGCCGCTTCATCAATAAGATCGATCGCCTTATCGGGCAAAAATCGGTCGTTGATATAACGCGAAGAAAGTTTTACCGCCGCTTCAACTGCCGAATCTGTGATTTTAACCTTGTGGTGTGCTTCGTATTTATCGCGCAGACCTTTAAGGATTAGAACAGCATCTTCTTCGGTCGGTTCCTGAACCGTGACAGGTTGAAAACGGCGTTCAAGTGCGGAATCCTTTTCAATGTTTTTGCGGTATTCACCTATGGTTGTGGCACCGATCAGTTTGAACTCACCGCGCGCAAGTGAGGGCTTCAAAATATTTGCCGCATCCGCCGAACCCTCTGCCGAACCAGCACCGATTATGGTGTGAACCTCATCAATAAACAAGATTATATCCTGCGCGGCGGTAACCTCGTCAATGACCGCCTTTATGCGTTCCTCAAAATCGCCGCGATATTTGGTACCTGCAATCATTCCCGTCAGGTCAAGTGCAATTACACGCTTGTTTTCAAGTATTTCGGGGACATTGCCCTCGGCAATGCGAAGTGCCAACCCCTCGACAATAGCGGTTTTACCAACACCCGGTTCACCGATAAGACACGGATTGTTCTTGGTTCTGCGGCAGAGTATCTGTATCATACGCTCAATTTCACGAGCACGCCCGATAACGGGGTCGATTTTACCGTTTTTCGCATCATTCGTAAGATCCCTGCCGTATTTTTGCAGGGTTGGCGCTTTGCCGTCACCGTCTGCACCTTTTTCGCCGTAAGCCGCGTGCGGTGCCGAGTTGTTTACCCCCATTCCCGAAGCATTCATGGCATCGTTTCCGAGAGCGGCGATATCGGCACCGAGTTCTTTTATAAATCTCACGGCATAGTTGTCGCCCTCGCTCAAAATCGCAACAAGCAGATGTTCCGTACCGACATATTTTTTGCCGATACTTATACTGCCCGCCATTGCATTTTCAAGCACGCGTTTTGCACGCGGTGTGAAGAAATCGGGTGAAAGCGATGTCGGATTTCCGCAACCTATCACACTGCGCAAAAGTTCCTCGATTTTTTCATCGGTTATACCGTTTTTTGCGAGCACGGTTGCCGCAATTCCGCTGCCCTGACGGATAAGCCCCAGCAGAAGATGTTCGCTTCCGACATATGTGTGTCCGAGATTCTGTGCCGCCGTTATTGCGAGATTCAGTGCTTCATTTGCCTTTTCGGTAAACCCGTTAAAATTGTATTTCATAAATATTCCTCCTTAAAACACATTGTCGGCGGGAAAGAAAAGACTTCCCGCTATCCGTTTAATGCATTGCGTATCATATTGGCACGGTAAATATCCCTTTCGTCGGGTTCCATTATGCCGAAAACACGCATAAGCATATACGGCTGACCTTCTATCATAAGTTTTATCGGCATAAGTTTTTCATCTTTTATTATGCCCATACCCATACCGAGTTTAATCTCCGAAAGATATTTCATCATTTCGTTGCTGTCAAGTATGCGTGCGCCTTTTAAAATACCGAGTGCGCGCATACAAATATCTTCTACCTTGATGCGGTTTAGACCGTCCCGCGCATTTCTTTCCTTTTCAACAAGTTGCATTGCGATTATTTTAAGGTTGTCAATGGCGTTTTTCTCGCTTATTCCGAGGGTTATCTGGTTGGATATTTGGTATAGCGCCGCAACCGCCTTACTGCCCTCACCGTACATTCCGCGCACGGTGAATCCGATTTTATCAACCGAACGGGAAAGTGCGGGAATTTCACCCGTCGCCTCACAAACGGGCAAATGCAACATAACCGAAGCGCGAAGTCCCGTTCCGAGATTTGTGGGACATTCGGTTAAAAATCCGAGCTTTTGATCAAATGCGATATCCAAACCGCCGCATAAAATCGCGTCAATTTGTTCCGCCAAATC
>CAZGRC010000073.1:0-5744 GCA_964528125.1 uncultured Ruminococcus sp. | reverse complement strand
TCTATAATCTTTTGGGGCTTGACGGTCTTGACTGTTCGGTTGCCATTATAAAGAATGTTAACAGCCGAAAACAGGGCAAAAAAGATATTATCAAGATTGACAGTGAAATTGAACTTGATATGGATATCATAGGTTATATTGATTCGGGAATTACGGTAAACATCATAAAGAACGGCGTTTTGGTTGAAAAACGCAGAATCGACCTGCCCGAGACGTTAACAAATGTTATCAAGTGCAAAAACCCGCGCTGTATCACCAGTACCGAACAGGAACTTCCGCACATCTTTAAACTTACCGACCGCGAAAAGCGCATTTATCGTTGCGTCTATTGTGAAACAAAGGGATAAAAAATCGCACCGCAAAAGTTTTTGACTTTTGCGGTGCATCTTTTAATAGTTTTCAATGCCTATTATCGAATCAACGCCGTAATATTTTGCCATTGAATCTTTTGGCCATGTTTCGGCGGTTTCGGTTGACAGATACCTGATTCCGTATAACGCACTGTACTTGGTTTGCGGTACTGCAAGAGGCAATTCAATATCCGTTTGTTCTTCTTTTATGCATTCGGCAATTGTCTGTTCGTTGACCTTGACTGCGCTGTGGGTTACATAAATATCCTTCACACCGATACATACATAGTATATTGCAAATAAAAGCAAAACCGAAATCAAGGCGGAAACCGAAATTTGATAATTTGTTTCAAAAATTTCGCTTAAAAGAATGAATAACGAAATTATAAGCATAATCAAAGATGAAACAGAACTTCTGGGATCGTAGTAACTTGCTAAAATCATCATAAAGTTTGATAAAAGCGACCCCACCAAAAAAGAAACCGACAAAAGGATTTTTTTGATATCCGATTTGTCATAAAGCGATATTACAAAAGCCACAATCCAAAAAATCAGTACGAGGCAAAGTTTTTATACATATCCAATGCGATCGAAAAGTTAACCGGCAAAGTATGGACAGAAAACTCTGCCGATTTGTTTGACCACTGTGCAGGCGATAAATACAGTGTTATATATCCCGCAAAAGAAAATACGATTCCGAGTATTTTGGATATTTTGGATTTGACTTTGAAAAACACCAAATTGACAAAAACCAGTAAAACCACAACGCAAATGAAAGCCGTCGATGAGTTTTCGGAATATGCGCCGGAAATAAACGAAAGTATTATAAACAGTACCTTAACGGCAGTGCTTTTGATGAATTTATTGTTTGAAAAACCGTTTACATAGGGCAAAATAAAGACGACGCTGAGAAAATATGGCCACAGGTAATTGCAAGAACCGTCCAGCCAAAGAAAGACCTGTCCAAATGTCGGAGAAAATATCCAAACGGTTGAAAATATACCTAAAATCATTAAATTGTTGGCTTTTTTAAAGCAAGATATCTTATATATAAGATAAATCGTTCCGGTGAAAATCAGTGAATTCAAAATATTGAATATCCACTTTGGCAAGAACAAAAAGCAACTGCACGAAAAAGTGTGCGAAAAGTCTGCCGTTCATAATAAGCGAATGGGCTTTCATAGAGCCGAATATTTGAAAAATACCTGTGATTCTTTCACCGTTTTCAAAACTGTAAATATATACGAAATCGTCAGCAACCAAATCGGTTAAAAAATTGCATAATAACAATAATAAGAAGATTCCCGAAAACAAAAGAAGGCTGATATTTTTATTTTTAATCATTTTTATCGCCCTTAAATACAAATAATTTTGAAATTATGTAGTTTAATATCAAGACAACAAATTGCGCCAAAATTTTTATCAGTGTACCGTTGAATGAAAGCCATGTTATAAAAACCAAAAGAATGACTTCTTCTATTCCCAAAGTAGTCAGCCGACCAGCAAAAAAAGAAAGCATTTCTTTAATTAACATTTTTCCGGATTGCTTTGAATCAAACACCCAAGTGCGGTTGGTTATATAAGCAAACAAAACCGCAAATATCCAAGAAATTATATTGGCAATCAGCTCGTTTAAATTGAAAAAATCATAAAAGAAGGCAAAGGTGAAAATGCTGATAAATGTTGTCAGTGCACCGAAAAAGAGATAAAGTAAAACGGATTTGTTTTTTGAATAAAAACCGTTGAATACTCTTAAAACGGGGAGTGTCATTATACGGTCAAAAATATTTTGCTCTTTATTCATCTTTTATACCATCAACGCTTTTGATTTATATTCTTTGATTATGCATATAGGTCGTTTTTTTCCCTGAATGTAAATCAAAGAGATGTATTCGCCCAAAATATACAAAGACAACAACTGAATACCACCGATTAACAGAATGAGGACTATTATAGTGGAGTATCCCGGTATTGCAATGTCAAAAATCAATTTTTGCAATATGACAACTATCATATATATCAATGACAAAACAGAAAAAGTGCATCCGACGAATGTTGCCGTTTTTAACGGGAAAGTCGAAAAGGAAACATTTCCGCTCAGCGCATATTTACAAAGTTTGCGGAAAGACCAAGAGGTTTTTCCCGCGGCACTTTCTTCGGCACTGTAGGGAATATAAAATGTGTTAAAACCGACCCACGAAAAAATGCCTTTGAGAAATCTGTGGTTTTCTCCGAGTGATAAAACGGCATCTTTAACATTTTGGCGGAATGTTCTGAAATCACTGGCACCGGAACGGAAATTTATTTCGCAAATTTTGTTTATAATCTTATAAAAAGCCGACTTGCAAGAGGAAAGTATTTTGCTTTCACTGCGCTTTTGCTGATAAGCGGATACGCAATTGTAATCGGGGTTGTTATCCAAAAATTCAACCATTTCAATGACCTTTTCGGGAGGTTGCTGTAAATCGGTGTCGATAATTACGGTATATTCACCTTCGGCTTTTTGAAAACCGGCATACATTGCGGATTCCTTTCCGAAATTGCGCGAGAAATTTATGAGTTTAATGTTTGAAGATTCGCTGTTGTAAAGTTTGTATAACTCTGCCCAAGTGTTATCTTTACTACCGTCGTTTATAAAGATAAATTCATATGATTCAATTTTGTTTTCAAAAGCGCTTGTACAAGCTTTGAAGAAATTTTGAACATTTTCTTCTTCGTTGTAACAGGGGCATATTAAAGAAAGTTTCATTTTTTCCTCCGCAAACCGAATATGAACATAAAATAAATATAAACTTATATATCGAATAATACAGGTTTAGGATATGATTGGTTAAAAATCAAGTGCTAATTATACATATTAGTATGACGGAATGACCCAATAATGTTGTATAGTCCAACGTTTTTTTATGTGCAATTATAAAAACCGAATCTCATCATATCTCATGACAAGGTTCAGTTTTTATAAAATCTACAGTAAATTTATAATCAGCAATCCAGTAAAAGCGACAGCAATACCGATAACGGCTTTGACGGTGAGCTTTTCTTTAAACAGAAATGATGACATAAGTGTGGAAATGATGAGCGCGGCACCTTGGTTTAAAGGATAAAGCAGAATCGCATTGAGGCGTTCTGCGGCAAGTGTTTTAAAGTAGGAATTCGCAAACAGGCAGACAGCCATAACGATGATATAAGGAATGATTTTACCGAGCGGTGTGCGCTGAGAGTTTGCGTTATTTCGATTCAGCAGTAAATAAGCGATTATCAGCGTGAGTCCCGCAAATATATAGGTATATAAATTGAATACGGATGCGGGAATATTCGGTTGGCGCGTAACAAATAATTTTTGTGAAAAATCGGTTATGCCGTTGGAAATTCCGCAGATAAGCAGTAACACAAACGAAAATGGCGTCATCTTGCCCTTGACTGTGTTGTTATAAGAACACATTATGATTACCGCGATAAAGAGAACGGCAATGCCGAGCCACTGAATAATGCGAATATCTTCATCAAAAAGAATTTTGCCTGCAATAAGCGGTATAAGTATGCCGAGCATCAAGAATATATCAAGCATCATATAGGCACTTTTTTTAACCGAAATCAGCCAACTAACAACAAAGACCGCGGTTGAAATGCCCGACAGTGCCGAAATTGCAATAACTTCCGCCGAAGGCACAAGTTGTGATATATCTTCGGTAAAAAGAATAATAACCAGACCGATGACAATGCACATAAGCATTCTGAAAATATTCGCCGTCAGCGCATCTTTGAAATTTTCGGTATATCCGCCGATTCTCTTGCCGCAATAACCTTTTGCAGCACCCGAAAACAAAGCAACGCTTAATAATAAATAACCCAAAAAGCAACACCACCGTATAATTCGCAGTAAATTATATCACAGAAAGCTTAGTGAGTCAATGTGAAATTTAAAAAGAACGCCATGAATTTTTTATGCTGCAGGATGCCATTTTAAAGCATTTTGCATATCCAAAGTATAACCCCGTAAATCGCGCTTGCAACAGTCCCGTAGACAATAACCGGACCTGCAATCGCAAACATTTTCGCACCAGTACCGAGCACATAACCCTCGTTTTTAAATTCAACTGCAGGGGAGACCACAGCATTGGCAAAACCCGTTATCGGCACAAGTGTGCCCGCGCCCGCACGTTTGGCTATTTTGTCAAAGATACCGAGACCCGTAAGCAGTGCCGCAATGAAGATTAGAGTTGACGGCACTGCCATTTTAACCGCTTTTTCGGAGAGGTCAAGCATTGTGTAAAACTCGGTGAGCAGTTGACCTATAACGCAGATTAGACCGCCTATACAAAAAGCCCATATGAAATTTTTGATTTTCGGTGACGGCGGAGATGCTTTTTTGACCATCAGGTCATACTTTTTTTCGCTGGGAAACAAATTACCAACTCCTTTTTGTATGACGTTTTTATAAACGTCATACTGATAGTTTACCTTGAAATTCCCGATTTATCCTGCTAAAGTATTGACAAATTATGAACAGAGTGGTATTATTTTGATGTCAGAGTGAAATCTCACCGACGGACAATATTTATATGTTGTTTTATAAGAAAGTCGAAAAGGAGAAAAAGTATGCAAAAGAACAGATTTGTAAGATGGCTTGCTGCAGCGGCGATTTGTGCCGTGGTTGTGTTTGCGGGCGCGTTTACGGCTATCGGCACAAGCAATGCGGATGTCACGGCTTCCGATTCCGAAATCGTTGTTACGGTTGATGGGGAGGAGGTTGCCTACAACCTCGCGGAAAGGGAATCCGCACAGGCGTATATAGACGCTTATGCCGATAACCTCGGTGCAGACAAGGATTTTGATGCTCACCTTGAAACAGCACTCGACACGGTACGCAACGACGTTCCGGCATATGCATCGATTTGGGCGCTTTTGCCACCGATTATCGCCATTGTGCTTGCTCTTATCACGAAAGAGGTTTACTCTTCACTGTTTATCGGTATTTTGGCAGGCGGTGTTATTTATTCAAATTTCAATTTCGAGGGTACTGTTGTTCATGTTTTCAGCGACGGATTCATTTCAAGTATCGCAGATTCCTATAACATAGGAATAATCATATTCCTCGTTATTTTGGGCGCAATGGTTGCAATGATGAATAAAGCGGGCGGTTCTGCCGCGTTCGGACGCTGGACCGCAAAGCACATAAAATCGCGTGTGGGCGCGCAACTTTGCACCATATTGCTCGGTGTACTTATCTTTATCGATGACTATTTCAACTGTCTTACCGTCGGTTCGGTTATGCGCCCCGTTTGTGACAAACACAATGTTTCCCGCGCAAAACTTTCGTATCTTATCGATTCAACCGCCGCACCTGTCTGCATTATTGCGCCGATATCCTCTTGGGCTGCTGCTGTTGCT
>CAZGRC010000072.1:0-5757 GCA_964528125.1 uncultured Ruminococcus sp. | reverse complement strand
CCGCATAAAGGTTGTATCACTTGACGGTCAGGTTATCAACCCAGGCGGTTCACTTACGGGCGGTTCGCTTGTAAAACAGGCGGGACTTTTGAGTCGTGGCGCAGATATTAAGCGTATCAACGAAGAAATCAAACGCTTTGAAGAAAAATCCGAAAAAAAGACACAGGAACTTAATGCTGCGGTTGAAGCACTTGCAACCGTAAATGCGGATATTACCGCGGTAAATGCCGACCTCACCACGGCAAACGAAGATAAGATACGAACCCTCGGTGAAATGAAACGCATTAACGGTTTGGTTGAAAGCGCAAGAAACGCGCTTGCGGAACTTTCCACAGAACGTGACGGCGGTGAACAGAAAACCGCATTTCTTAAAGAAACCGCCGCAAATGCCGCTTCGGAAATTGCAGAAATCGACCGAAAGAAAACCGAAATTCAATCCGAAATCGACGGTATGACGGGCGGTCGTGACAGTATTGCCGTTCAGCGTGAGAGCATTACCGACAGTATGACCGAGGTTAAACTCGGCATAATCGAATCCGAAAAGGATGCCGCGCAACTTTTGCAAAGCGCCGAAGAACTTGAAAAGGCAATCGGCAGCCGTGCCGAGCGTTGCGGAGAAATCGAAGCCGAAATTGCTGCACTCACTTTCAAAAACGAGCAGTTAAACACCGATATTTCAAGTCTCAATGACGATATCGACAACCTTAAACTCGCGATTGAAGACAGCAATGCGAAAATCGAAAAATTCAAAGAAATGCGCAACGAGACCGAGCGTGCGGGCGTGGCATTGCGTTCGGGTGAGCGTGAACGCACAATGGAACGCGAGCGCATCGGCGGAGAACTGGCACGCTTGCAGGAACGTAAGGAAATAATGGTTAAAGAGTATGACGATGTTATACGTCAACTTTATGACGAATATCAACTTACGAAGTCGGAAGCCGAAAACATCGGCATTGAAATCGAAAAACCGCAGGAAGCCAAACGCCAACTTGCCGAAATCAAGTCAAAAATCCGCTCGCTCGGCAATGTGAACGTTTCGGCAATTGAAGAGTATAAAGAGGTTAAGGAACGCTATGACTTTATGTCGGCGCAGATAAGCGATGTGGAAAATTCCCGTGCGGAATTGCACCGACTGATAAATCAGCTGACCGCTCAAATGCAGGAACTTTTCAGCGCGGGATTTGCGAAAATCAACGAAAACTTTTCAAAAACTTTCCGCGAGCTTTTCGGCGGTGGAAGTGCTTCACTCAGCCTCAGTGATCCGGAAAATGTTCTTGAAAGCGGTATTGATATTGAAGCGCGTTTGCCCGGTAAAAACGTGCCCAGCCTTGACGGACTTTCGGGCGGAGAAAAGGCGCTTGTTGCACTTTCGATATATTTTGCGATAATGCAGGTTAACGCACCGCCGTTTTGTTTCCTTGATGAAGTTGATACTGCGCTTGACGATATAAATGTTGACCGCTTTGCCGATTATATGAAGCAGTCGGATTTTTCCACGCAGTTTATCTGTGTAACACACCGTCGCGGTACAATGGAAGCCGCCGATATGCTTTACGGTGTCACCATGCAGGAAAAAGGTGTTACCAAACTTTTGGAACTCAATGTTGCCGAACTTGAGAAGAAACTACTTGAAAATCAGGGGGCATAGTATTTATGGGACTTTTCAGCAAGATAAGAGCCGGTCTGCAAAAGACCAAAAATTCAATTGTCGAAAGTGTTAACGGCGTTATCAACAGTTTCACGAAAATCGACGAAGAACTTTTCGAGGAACTTGAAGAAATACTTGTTATGTCCGATATCGGTATGGAAACCTCCACCGCCATTTGCGACCGTATGCGTGCGCGTATTAAGGCTGACGGTATTACCGACCCGAATGAAATTAAGCGCATAATGCGTGAAATAATCACGGAAATGCTCGGAGAAGACGAAGAACTCCGTCTTGAAACCAAGCCGTCGATAATTCTTGTTATCGGTGTAAACGGTGTCGGGAAAACAACATCTATCGGAAAACTTGCCGCACAGTTAAAAGCAGAGGGAAAAACGGTGGTGCTCGGCGCGGCAGATACTTTCCGCGCCGCCGCGATTGACCAACTCGGCATTTGGGCGGAACGCGCCGGTGTTACCATGGTAAAAAGTGTCGAGGGCACCGACCCAGCCTCGGTGGTGTTTGATACCATTGCTTCGGCAAAGGCTAAGGGTGCCGATGTTATCATTTGTGATACGGCGGGCAGACTTCATAACAAAAAGAATCTTATGGATGAACTTGCGAAGATTTACCGCGTTATTTCGCGTGAACTTCCCGAAGCCTCCCTTGAAACATTGCTTGTGCTGGATGCCGCTACGGGTCAAAATGCCGTAAATCAGGCACGCGAATTTAAGAACGTTGCCGACATTACGGGTATTGTGCTCACAAAACTTGACGGCACGGCAAAGGGCGGAATAGTTATTGCCATTCATAACGAACTTCATATCCCCGTTAAATTTGTCGGTGTCGGCGAGGGCATTGATGATTTGCAACCCTTTAATGCCAAGGAATTTGCCGACGGAATTTTTGAAGTTGAGGAATAATTTTATATGAAGATATTTATTGCAACAAAAAATCTTAAAAAACTTGAAGAACTCAGCCGAATTCTTAAACCGATGGGTTTTGAAGTCATTTGCGAGCGCGACCTTAAAAAGCCGCTTGCCGAGGTTGAGGAAACCGGTACCACCTTTGAAGAAAACGCTCTTTTAAAGGCAAATGCGGGTCTTCGCGAAACGGGATATATCAGTGTTGCCGACGATTCCGGACTGTGTGTTGACCGGCTCGGCGGTGCGCCGGGGGTTTATTCGGCACGCTATTCGGGGGAACACGGCAATGACGAAATGAACAATCAAAAGATACTTTCCGAACTTTCCGGTGTGCCGATTGAAGAACGCGGTGCAAAGTTTGTGTCGGCAATCGCCTGTGTTTTCCCCGACGGCAGAAGTTTTACCGTAAGGGGCGAATGTCACGGCTATATCGCGTTTGAAGAATCGGGAAATTGCGGTTTCGGTTATGACCCGCTGTTTATCGGTGAGCTTGGTTGTTTCGGTGAACTGACACCCGAACAAAAGGACAGTATCAGCCATCGTGGAAAGTCACTGAAATTATTCAGAGAAGAATTAAAAAAATATATCTGATTTGGGAGAGAATTATGTTAAACAGTCGTCAACGCGCACAGTTGCGCGGTCTTGCAAACCAAATGGAAACAATATTTCAGGTTGGAAAATCCGGTGTCGGTGACCAACTTAAAAAACAGGTGGACGAGGCACTTGAAGCGCGTGAACTTATAAAACTGCGCTGTCTTGAATCTTCACCCGCAACCCCGCGTGAAGCGGCAGAGGAAATCGCAACCGCAGTATCTGCCGATGTGGTTCAGGTGATAGGATCGCGCTTTGTTCTTTACAGAGAAAGTCGCGACAGTAAAAAAATTGTTTTGGTGAAATAAATGCTTAAAACGGTAATTTTCGGGGGAACCTTTAATCCGTTTCATATTGGACATTATCAAATGCTGTCTGCATTGTGTTTGGCACCTTTTGTCAAGAAAGTGCTGGTTGTTCCCGATAACGTTCCGCCGCACAAAGTTTGTGATTTTATGGCAAGCGATGCCGACAGAATTGAAATGTGCCGTATTGCCTGCGAAGATTTTGACAAGGCGGAACTTTGTCTTATTGAGTTTGAAAGGGAAGGTAAAAGTTATACGGTAGATACCGTGAAGAAACTTTGCGAAATTTATCCCGATGAAAGATTTGCCGTTGCCTGCGGCGGCGATATGATAGAGACACTTGATACTTGGCACGACAGTGAAACACTTTTTAAAAGTGCCGATTTTGTCGCTTTTAAAAGGGCGGGACTTGAAAATTTTGAAGAAAGCGTTCAAAAGCAACGAAAGCTCGGTGCTGCTATTACCGTGCTGGATGCCGATATTACGGAAATTTCTTCAACCGCTCTCAGACGGCATATGGACGGGCGTTTATTGCCGAAAAAAATTGCCGAATATATAACCGAAAAAGGGGTTTATGATGACAACACCGATGCCTGAATACGCCGAATTTAAGGCGATACTGAAAAAAAGACTGAGTGAAAAGCGTTACAACCATTCGCTTGCCGTTGCCGACGAAGCGTTGCGCCTTGCGCGCAAATACGGTGCGAGCGAACAAAAGGCATATCTTGCGGGACTTTTGCATGATGTTACAAAAAATGCAACCGCGGAAGAACACTTGAATATTTTTCGAACCTTTGGTATAATGCTGAATGATGTGGAACAAAATGCCGAAAAACTTTGGCACGCGATATCGGGGGCGGCATATGTACGTTATGTGCTCGGTATAAAGGATGAAGAGATATTCGATGCGATACGCTACCATACCACGGCGCGTGCCGATATGCCGCTTTTGTCAAAAATACTCTATCTTGCCGATTTCACATCGGCAGACAGGGATTATGAAGATGTTGATGTTATGCGCCGCCTTGTTGACGAATCACTTGACAGTGCGTACATATATGCATTAAAATATACTATAAATGACCTTGTTGAAAATTCGCGTGCGGTACATTCAGATACATTTGCCGCATACAATCAGGCCGTAACAAAGGGAGATAAAGTGTAATGGAAACCGAAAAAATCTTGGAAATTGCCGCAAATGCGCTGAACAACAAAAAGGCGCGCGAACTTAAATGCATAAAGATAAGTGACCTCACGGTGCTGACGGATTATTTTGTTATTGCCACCGCGACATCTTCAACGCACGTTCATTCGCTTGCCGACGAAGTTGAAGCGAAACTTGACGAAGCGGGCATTGCGCCGCATCATATCGAGGGACGTTCCACCGGTTGGATAGTGCTTGATTATGCTTCGGTCATTGTTCACATCTTCACACCCGACCAACGCGAATTTTACTCACTTGACAAAATGTGGAGTGACGGCGAACAGATAGAACTTACCGATATTCTTGAAGAGTCTGAGGAGGACTGAATATGAAATACAATTACAGCGAAATCGAGAAAAAATGGCAAAAAATATGGGATGAAAACAAGACCTTTGCCGCAAAGGACGATTACACACTTCCTAAGTTTTACGGTCTTGTGGAGTTCCCGTATCCGTCGGGACAGGGACTTCATGTCGGACATCCACGCTCTTATACGGCACTTGACATAGTTTGCAGAAAAAAGCGTCTGGAGGGCTTTAATGTGCTTTATCCCATGGGTTGGGATGCTTTTGGTCTGCCTACTGAAAACTTTGCCATAAAAAATCATATACACCCCGCAAAGGTTACCGAAGACAATGTCGCCAACTTTAAGCGACAGTTGAAATCACTGGGATTTTCATTCGATTGGGACAGGGAAGTCAATACAACCGACCCCGAATACTACAAGTGGACACAGTGGATATTTATTCAGTTGTATAAAAAGGGTCTTGCTTATAAGAGCAAAATGGCGGTAAACTGGTGTACATCCTGTAAATGCGTTCTTGCTAACGAAGAAGTTGTAAACGGCGTTTGCGAGCGTTGCGGCAGTGAGGTTGTTCACAAGGAAAAAAGTCAGTGGATGCTGAAAATTACCGACTATGCCGAAAAATTGCTTGAAGGACTGGAAAATGTTGACTTTATCGAAAGGGTAAAAACCCAGCAACGCAACTGGATAGGCCGTTCATACGGTGCACAGGTGAGGTTTGATACCAGTGTAGGTGATAAACTTGAAATTTTCACTACCCGTGCCGACACACTTTTCGGTGT
>CAZGRC010000071.1:0-5766 GCA_964528125.1 uncultured Ruminococcus sp. | reverse complement strand
GTGTTATCACCGTTGAGGAGTTTGCCAAGTACCGAGAAAACTATCAAAAGGAATCCGAAGATACAGAAAAACGCATCGAAATTTTAAAATCAAAGCTTGTTACACTTATGGGCGGCGAAGCAAAGACGGATACGAAATCCATTCTCGAAAAGTACCGAAAGCTTGACACTCTGACATTTGAGATTGCCGATGAATTTATAAACAAAATATATATTGGAAAACTCAAAAAGAGTGGCAAGCGAGAAATTAAGATTGAGTGGAAAATTTAAGCGCTTTTCACAGTCGAAAAATCGACAAAATATACAGAATTACTAAAGAAGTGTAGTATTACCTAACTCAGCCCACGGCGGGTTTGACGGCGGAGCGGTTGCGGGTGACGGTACGGTCGAAAAAGATATAAATCTTAACATTGCGTTGCGGCTTTGTGAAATTTTGAAATTCGACGGGTGGCGGGTCATAATGACACGCACCGAAGATACGGGAACGGAAGATGACCCTGCAGATGTTATTGCCGCCCGTAAAAAAAGCGATCTTAACAACCGTCTTAAATTGATGTCATCATATCCGCAGGCGGTTTATGTGAGTATTCATCTTAACAAATTTACATCTTCTTCGGCAAAAGGAGCGCAGGTTTTTTATACTCCGAATTTTGATGGTGCGCGGTTGTTGGGAGAGGAAATACAGGACACGCTTATAAAACTTGTTCAGCCGGAAAACACGCGTGTCGCAAAATGCGGAACAGACACTACCTACATACTGAAAAAAGCAACCGTCCCGACGGTAATTGTCGAATGCGGTTTTTTGAGCAACATTACCGAACTTCAGCGTTTGAAAAACAAGGAATATCAGGCGCAAATTGCCTTTGCTGTAAGTGCGGGGATAAATAATTATTATTCAAAATCGAAAAAGGAGTAGAAAAAATGCCACCTAAAAGTAAAACTGTTTTTGTTTGCAGTGATTGCGGATTTGAAAGTATGAAATGGACGGGTCAGTGCGCGGGTTGCAGTGCTTGGAACACTATGGAAGAGGTACTCTCTTCACCGAAAACGGCAACAACTCTTGCGAAAGCATCCGGTGTTCGCGTGGCAAACGCACGTGCCCTGTCGGAAATTGACAAAACGGCGGAGCACCGATTTGTTACGGGTATCGGCGAACTTGATCGCGTGCTGGGCGGCGGTATTGTTAAAGGCTCGGTTATACTGCTCTCTGGTGATCCCGGTATCGGAAAATCGACAATACTTTTGCAGGTTTGCCGTGCCCTTTCGGACAGGCTTTCAATACTTTATATTTCGGGCGAGGAATCACCTGTACAGATAAAATTGCGCGCCGAAAGAATCGGTGTAGACGGTGACGGGGTGACGGTTATGCCCGAAACCGATACTCAGGCTGTTTGCGAGTATATAATCGCATCTAAACCCGACCTTGTTATGGTGGATTCTATACAGACCATGCAGATAAGCGAACTTTCGTCTTCGGCGGGAAGTATTGTACAGGTAAGAGAATCCACTAATATGTTGTTGCGCACCGCAAAAAATCTTGACATTCCGATGATGATTGTCGGTCATGTGAACAAGGGTGGTGACATTGCGGGTCCTAAGGTGCTTGAACATATTGTCGATACGGTATTGTATTTTGAGGGCGAGCGCAATCAGTCTTACCGAATACTGAGGGCCATTAAAAACCGTTTCGGTTCGACCAATGAGATCGGCGTATTCGAAATGACCGACAGAGGTTTAAGCGAGGTTGAAAATCCCTCGGCAATGTTGCTTTCGGGCAGGCAGTCGGGCGTTTCGGGGGGATGTATCACCTGTGTTATCGAGGGCACGCGACCTATACTTGCCGAGGTTCAAAGCCTTGTGACAACAACGGGATTCGGAAATCCGCGCCGAATGTCCACGGGATTTGACTATAACAGACTTAATATGCTGTTGGCGGTTCTTGAAAAACGTATGGGGCTTTATTTTTCCAATCTTGATACATACCTCAACATTGTCGGAGGAATGCGTCTTGATGAACCTGCGGCGGATTTGGCGGTTTGTATGTCATTGGTGTCGGGGCTTCGTGATGTGCCGTTAAGCGAGGGTCTTATTGCCTTCGGAGAGATTGGTCTTTCGGGTGAAATACGTTCGGTTCCGCGTGTTACGGCGCGTATAAACGAAGCGGCGCGACTCGGATTCCGTGAGTGTATTGTTCCAAAATCCTGTCTCAAAGCGCGAACGATATATCCCGAGAACATAAAGGTTATAGGTGTCCGGAATCTTAAACAGGCACTTGATTTGATAATATAGGCGTAAAAATCATGCCGAAAAAATATAAAGACAAGCGAAACAATTTTCTTGGAAAGATACGGTGATTAAAATGACGGATTTTGAAAAACTTCATTCGGGAGATATTTACAATCCCGGCGGCGATGAAATAATGGCGGAACAACTCAAATCTCTTGATAAACTTTATGATTTTAACGCCACCCGTCCGACCGAACTTGAAAAACGCAGCAAACTTTTAAAAGAAATGTTTGCCGAAATAGGTGAGGGGTGTTACATCGAACCGCCCTTTCACGCAAACTGGGGCGGACATCATGTACATTTCGGCAAAAATGTTTATTTAAACTTTAACTGCACCTTTGTTGACGACACGCATATTTATGTCGGTGATTATACCATGTTCGGACCGAATGTAGTGCTTGCAACTGCCGGTCATCCGATTCTGCCGGAACTGCGTGAAAAAGCGTATCAGTATAATATGCCGATTCACATTGGCAAAAACTGTTGGCTCGGCGCAGGGGTTATTGTGCTTCCGGGTGTCACCGTCGGAGATAATACGGTGATAGGCGCGGGAAGTGTGGTTACGAAAGATATCCCCCCAAACTGTGTTGCTGTGGGCAATCCATGCCGTGTGCTTCGTGAAATAAGCGAGCACGACCGTGAATATTATTTTAAGGACAAAAAGATAAATTTCACGTCACTTTAATACTTTATAAAAAGGAAACGGACACTCCGAAAAAGAAGTGTCCGTTTCCTTTGTGATGTCGCAAAAATCAAATTTTCACAACATCACTCATATCGTAAAGTCCTGCGGATTTGCCGCAGATAAACGCCGCCGCTTTTACGGCACCCGTCGCGAAAACTTCGCGCGAAGCGGCCGCGTGAGAGAGGGTGATAACCTCGTCACGGCCGGCAAATATAACATCGTGTTCACCTACGATTGTTCCGCCGCGCACCGAGTGTATGCCGATTTCGTTTTTCGGGCGTGCCATACGCCTTGAGTGGCGGTCGTATTCGTATTGATATTTATCGCCAAGTTCACCGTTTACGGCGTTTGCGAGCATTATTGCTGTGCCGGAGGGCGCATCGAGCTTTTTGCTGTGATGTTTTTCGATGATTTCAATATCAAAATCGTCACCGAGCAAAGCCGCCGCCTGTTTTGCAAGTGAACACAGGAGATTTATACCGAGTGACATATTAAAACTGAAAAACACAGGTGTTTTCTCCGATGCGGTACGGATTTTCGCAATCTGTTCCGGATCATAACCCGTTGTGGCGATAACGGTCGGAACACGGTTTTTAACAGCGTAATCAAGCATACTGTCGAGCACCGAAACGTTTGAAAAATCGATTATGACATCGGGCTTTACGTTCATATCGGAAAAATCCGAAAAAACAGGAAAGCCAAGGTCGGATTTCACCGCATCGACACCTGCTATAACCGTCATATCATCACGCGCCGAAACGCAGTCGGCAACAAAATGTCCCATTCTGCCTGCGGCACCTGAAATTAAAACATTTATCATTTTTTCACATCCTGTATAATTACATTTAAATGTTAAAGCCGTTTTCTTTGAGGGTGTGCCGAAGTTCGGCTTTTACTTCGTCGCTTGTTGAATACAGCGGCAGTCTGCACGGACCGACATTCATACCGAGCATATTCATTGCCTCTTTAATCGGAATGGGATTAACATCGGCAAACAGCGCATTGATAAGCCCTGTAAGCTTTATCTGCATATTGCGCGCTTTTTCGGTGTTGCCTACAAGATATTCGGCGCACATATTGCTCATTTCACGCGGCATTATGTTTGAAATAACCGAGATAACGCCAATACCTCCCAGTGACATTATCGGGACGGTTTGGTCGTCGTTACCCGAATAAATGTCAAGATCGTCGCCGCAAAGATACCGTGTGCGTGCCACACTTGAAATGTCACCATTGGCTTCTTTTACAGCAACAATCCGTTCGTGCCGTGATAGCTCTCGGTAGGTTTCGGGTTTTATGGCAACACCTGTGCGAGACGGAACATTATAGAGTATTATCGGCTTGCTTACCCGGTCGGCAATATAATTGTAGTGCGCCACAAGTCCGGCTTGTGATGTTTTGTTATAGTACGGTGCCACCATTAAAAACGCATCGGCACCGGCAGCCGCGGCATTGTCGCAAAGTTTTACGGAATACACCGTGTCATTACTGCCGGTACCCGCGATTATTGGCACACGTCCCGCGCACGCCCTAACCGATTCTTCAATAACCTTTATATGCTCATCATATCTAAGGGTAGACTTTTCGCCCGTTGTACCGCAGATAACAAGTGCATCAATGCCGTCCTTTATCTGTTCGTCAACAAGGGTATTTAAACGTCCGTAATTTACACTGCCGTCGTTGTTCATTGGTGTTACGAGTGCTGTCGCGGCACCTTTGAAAACACATTGCTTCATAAATATACCCCCGAATTATTAAGTAATAAGTAAAAGGGAAGACGTGAGAAGTAATATATTACCCGAAAAAATCAGTCCATATAACCCTTTGCGGCAAGAAGTTCCGCAAGAAGTACGGCACCGCCCGCGGCACCGCGCAAGGTGTTGTGGGAAAGACATACAAATTTATAATCATACTGACTGTCTTCGCGAAGTCTGCCGATAGAAACCGCCATACCGCCTTCAAGATTGCGATTTAGTTTTGTTTGCGGCATATTATCTTCTTCAAAATAGTTAAGGAACTGTTTCGGTGCATGGGGCAGGGAAAGTGCTTGCGGTTCGCCGGAAAATTCTTTCCACGCATTCAGTATATCCTCTTTTGCGGGCTTGTTTTTGAATGTTACGAAAACCGCCGCCATATGACCGTCCGAAACGGGAACGCGCAGACACTGTGCGGTGAATTTGGGACTGTCGGCTGGAACTATCTTATCGCCGTCGATTTTACCCCATATTTTAAGAGGTTCCTGCTCGCTTTTTTCTTCTTCTCCGCCGATGTAGGGAATAACATTGTCAATCATTTCGGGCCAGCGCTCAAAGGTTTTGCCGGCGCCGGAAATTGCCTGATATGTGCAAACAAGGCATTTGTCAATGCCGAATTTATCCAGCGAATAAAGTGCGGGAACGTAACTTTGGAGAGAACAGTTGGATTTTACCGCAACAAAGCCTTTTTTTGTGCCGAGACGTTTTCTTTGCGCGGCAATTATTTCAAGATGGTCGGCATTGATTTCGGGAATGACCATCGGAACATCGGGAGTAAAGCGGTGTGCGCTGTTGTTTGAAACAACGGGGCATTCACGTTTGGCGTAAGTTTCTTCCAAAGCGCGGATCTCGTCTTTTTTCATATCAACGGCACAGAAGACAAAATCAACCTTTGCAACAACGGTATCGATATCGGCAACCGCATCATAGACGGGCATATCGGCAAGGTTTTCGGGCATTTTGTCGCTCATTGCCCAGCGGCTTCCGACAGCCTCTTTATAAGTTTTTCCCGCACTGCGTGAACTTGCCGCAAGTGCGGTAA
>CAZGRC010000070.1:0-5806 GCA_964528125.1 uncultured Ruminococcus sp. | reverse complement strand
GTGCGTGGCAGGGTGTCGCTTTACGAAAAAGACGGTCAGTATCAATTTTATGCCGAAGAAATGTATGATGCCGGTGCCGGAAATTCGGCACTTCGGTTTGAAAAACTGAAACAGCGTCTTGCCGCAGAGGGGCTGTTTGATGTTGAAAGCAAACGCCCTATACCGAAGTTCCCGAAAAGGGTGGCTGTTGTAACCAGTGAAACGGGTGCGGCTGTAAGGGATATTTTAAATATCCTGTCGCGGCGCTGGCCGCTTTGCGAGGTGGTTTTGTGTCCCGTTTCGGTGCAGGGTAATTCGGCACCGTCGGAAATGTCGGCAACACTTGACAGGCTTTATACTCTTGACGGAATCGATACGGTGATCATAGGACGCGGCGGCGGCAGTGCCGAGGATCTTTCGGCATTTAACGACGAAAAACTGGCAAGAAAAATTTATGAATCGCCTATACCGGTGATATCGGCAGTAGGTCACGAAACCGATTTTACCATATGCGATTTTGTCGCGGATTTGCGTGCACCGACACCGTCTGCCGCGGCGGAGCTTGCGGTGCCCGATATGTATGATATTGCGGCAAAAGCATCCGAACTACGTACAAGAATATTAAAAGGTTTTCATGGCAAATACGAACTTTGCCGAGCACGTTATAACGCTTTGAGCGGCTCTTCGGTACTGAAAAAACCGCTTCAATCGTTGGAATTGCGCGAACAGCGCATTGATGAACTTTTGAACCGAATGGATAAAGCGGTGCAACAAGGCATAAAAAACAGCGAATCGAAACTTGCAAAATCGGTGACGGCACTTGATGCGCTGAGTCCGCTGAAAACACTGGCTCGCGGTTATGCAACCGTTGCCGTGAGCGGTAAAACGGTGAACTGCACCGAACAGTTAAAAACGGGTGACCGCATTACGGTTACTTTCTGCGACGGCAGTGCCGATTGCAGTGTTGAACAGGTGAGGGGTAAGAACAATGGCTGAAAAACAAATCGCTTTTGAAACGGCTTTACGCGAACTCGAAGAAACAGTAAAAGCGCTTGAAAGCGGCGAAAAAACGCTTAGTGAATCAATGGAACTTTATGAAAAGGGTATTGCTCTTTCAAAACAGTGTGCCTCTGCACTTGAGGTGGCACGACAAAAGATAATTACACTGACAGATGCCGAAAGCGAGGAGAAAAACAATGCCTGAAATTATGCTTAAAGAATACCGCGCGCACATTGACCTGAGACTGGATATGTTACTTTCGGAAAGCGGTCAAAAGTATGATGAGGTTGTGCGCGCCGCGCGCTACAGCCTGCTGTGCGGCGGGAAACGCATACGTCCCGCGCTTTTGCTTGAGTTTTACAAACTTTGCGGCGGCGATGACGACTGTGCATATAACTTTGCCTGTGCGCTTGAGATGATACACACATATTCGCTTATTCACGATGATCTGCCCTGTATGGATGATGACGATTTCCGTCGCGGCAGACCGTCGCTACACAAACAGTACAGCGAGCCGATGGCTCTGCTTGCGGGCGATGCACTTCTCACGGAAGCGTTTTGTGCCGCGGCAAAGACACGCGGTCTTCCCGCCGAACGCGTTGCACGCGGAATTGAGGTTCTGGCATCCTCGGCAGGGGTGCACGGTATGGTCGGCGGTCAGGTGCTTGATGTTTTTGAAATAGGTGAAAATTCCGACGGTGCGGCACTGTTCGATATGTACCGACTTAAAACCGGAGCACTTCTTCGTGCGGCCGCTGTTTGCGGTTGCATACTTGCGGGCGCCGGTGAAGAGGAAGAAAAGGCGGCGGCACTTTATGCCGAAAAGTTGGGTCTGGCTTTTCAGATAGTTGACGACCTGCTTGATGCCGAGGGTGACGAGCAGCTTTTGGGCAAGCCCGTCGGCAGTGATTTAAAGAACGGAAAAACCACATTTGTGACCATCTACGGAACGGAAAAAGCCCGTGAATATGCCGAAGCCGTTACCCGTGAGGCACACGCCGCACTTTCGGCTTTTGAAGGGGACACTTCGCGCATTGCGGCACTTACCGATTATCTTCTTTTAAGAAACAAATAAAGGGACGAAAAAATTTGGAATACAGGCTACTCACCGAAATTTCTTCACCCGAAGACGTGAAGAAACTCGGCAAAGAACAACTTAGCGTACTTTGCGCCGAACTGCGCGAGTGTATAATAGATACGGTGTCGAAAAACGGCGGTCATCTTGCTTCGAATCTCGGAGCGGTGGAACTTACCGTTGCGCTTCACCGCGCTTTTTCTTCGCCGGAGGATTCCATTATTTTCGATGTCGGACATCAGTCATACGCACACAAACTTATCACGGGTCGCTTTGAACGTTTTTCCACACTTAGAACCGAGGGCGGAATTTCGGGATTTATGCGTCCCGGCGAAAGCATACACGACCCATTTGTGACAGGGCACAGCAGTAATTCGATATCGGCGGCATATGGTATTTACCGTGCAAAAGCCATGCGCGGTGAATCGGGTACAGCCGTCGCCGTTATAGGTGACGGCGCCATGACCGGCGGACTTGCCTATGAAGCGCTTAACAATGCGGGAAGCGGGCGCAGTAACTTTATTGTTGTGCTGAACGATAACAAAATGTCAATATCGCGCAATGTCGGTGCGCTTGCACGCACCTTTACAAAACTGCGCAATCGCTCGCACTATCACACAATAAAATTCGCCGTGGAAAATCTGCTTATAAAAATACCGCTTATCGGTAAACCGATAAACCGCGGGATTTTCCGAGTGAAAGAAGTTGTTAAAAGCGCGGTTTACCGCAACAACCTTTTTGCTTCCCTCGGATTTAACTATTTGGGGCCGGTTGACGGTCACGATATTGCGGCTATGGAAGCGCTTTTCAAGGCGGCGCAGTCATATAACCGTCCATCACTTATTCATGTTATAACCACCAAGGGGAAAGGTTATCCTTATGCCGAAAGCAACCCGAAAAACTATCACGGGGTATCGCCTTTTGATATCGAAAAAGGTGCCGACGGCACGCCGAAACGCTGTTTTTCGGATGTTGCGGGTGAAACACTTTGCAAACTTGCCGAAAAGGATACGCGCATTTGTGCCGTTACTGCGGCAATGACGGTCGGAACAGGACTTTCGGGCTTTTCTTCGCGTTTTAAAAACAGGTTTTTTGATGTCGGCATTGCCGAAGCTCACGCCGTCACATTTTCGGCGGGATTGGCAACGGGCGGAATGATTCCGTTTTTTGCGGTTTATTCGAGTTTCCTGCAAAGGGGATTCGACCAAATAATACATGATGCCGCCATCGGCGGTCTGCCGATTAAAATTCTTGTTGACAGGGCGGGTATTGTCGGTGAAGACGGTGAAAGCCACCAAGGTGTTTTCGATGCGGCGTTTTTGTCGTCGATTCCGAATATGAATATATATTCGCCGTGTTTTTACGGCGAACTGGAAGAACTCATATCTTCTGTGGCGCAAGACAACCGGCTTTGCGCCATACGTTACCCGCGCGGCGGTGAAAATATGAATTTCAGCGGAGAAATTAAGGGTGATTTCACCGTTGTGGGAACAGGAAACAAAAATGCGGCAATAACCTACGGACGTCTGTTTTCAAATGCCGTCGATGCATTTGAAAACACCGATGTCGATATAATCAAAATGAACCGTATTTATCCTGTCGGCAGTGAACTTATCGAAAAACTGAAAGGATACGGCAGGATACACTTTTTTGAAGAGGGTGTCCTTTCGGGCGGTATTGCGGAACATATAGGCAACAGGCTTTTGGAAGCGGGATTTAAAGGTGAATACACCGCCCATGCGATAGACGGTGAATTTGTACCCTCAATGAGTGTCGGCAACGCGCTCAGGAAATACGGTCTTGATTCCGAAACTATGAAAAAATCTTTTGAGGATGTAAAATGAGCGAGAAAAAAAGACTTGATATTGCCCTTACCGAGGGCGGATATGCCGAAAGCCGAGAACGTGCAAAGGCGCTTATAATGTCGGGAATAGTATATGTTAACAATCAAAAATGTGACAAGGCGGGTGACACCGTAAAACCCGATGATGTTATCGAGGTTCGCGGAGATACGCTTAAATATGTCAGCCGCGGCGGACTTAAACTTGAAAAGGCGGTTGAATGTTTCGGGCTTGACCTCAAATGTGCCGTCTGCGCCGATATCGGTGCATCAACGGGCGGTTTTACCGACTGTATGCTTTAAAACGGCGCCGCAAAGGTTTATGCCGTGGATGTGGGCTACGGGCAACTTGCCTGGAAACTGCGCACCGATGAAAGAGTTGTGAATCTTGAACGCACCAATTTCAGATATGTTACCCGCGAACAGGTGCCCGATCCGCTTGATTTTGTTTCGGTAGATGTTTCTTTTATATCCTTATCGCTTATCCTGCCGGTTATGCGCACACTTCTGCGCGACGGCGGTCGTGCGGTTTGCCTTATAAAACCTCAGTTTGAGGCGGGACGCGAAAATGTCGGTAAAAAGGGTGTCGTAAGGGATAAAAACGTTCATATCGCGGTGGTGGAAAAGATAATTTCTTTGGTGAGTGAGAACAAGTTTTCGCTTTTGGGATTGGATTTTTCGCCCGTGAAAGGTCCCGAGGGAAATATCGAATATCTTTGTTATATCGAAAAAAACGATAATGCGCAGGTCTTGTGTGAGGCCGATGCAAACACGGTAGTTAACGCTTCGTATGAGGCGCTCGGATAAAAGGAGTGAATTCAATGAAGGTGGCGGTAATACCTAACCTTGATAAAAGGGGAAGTACCGAAACGGTCGAAAAGCTCGGACACTTTTTAAAAGAAAGCGGAATAAAAGCATATATCCCGAACAACATTTGCTGTTCCGGATATGATACCGCACCCGAAAACGAACTTTACCGCATTGCCGATGTTATAATTACCATAGGCGGTGACGGCACCATAATCCGTTATGCCAAACGTGCGGCGGCGGATAACAAACCGATTCTCGGCATAAATGCCGGACGTATGGGTTATCTTGCCGACCTTGAACAGAGCGAATACAAACTCACGGCGCGTCTTAAAGGCGGAGATTATAGGGTTGAAAAACGTATGATGCTGAAAGTTCGGGTTTGTGAAAACGGCAGAACCGTGGGTGAATACGATGCGCTTAACGATGCTGTTATAACCAGCGGTTTTATCGCGCGAATTATCGATGTTTCGGCATCGGTGGACGGCGATTCCATTGCCTACCGCGCGGACGGTATCATTATTTCCACACCGACGGGTTCTACTGCCTATTCGATGTCGGCGGGCGGCCCCGTTATCGATCCAGATGCCGAATGCATATGCTTGACCCCGATATGTTCACATTCGCTTTCGGCAAAACCGATACTGCTGAGCAGTTCAAAGACGGTGAAACTTAAAGCGTTTTCAAAAAAACGCACCGAAATATTTTTGTCGGTTGACGGCAGAAAGGTCTGCGGCGTAAAACCGTATACCGAAATTTATATAACAAGATCGGAAAGATATGTTCAGTTAGTGCGGCTCAGCAACAGAACGTTTTATAAAAATCTCTCGGCAAAATTCCTCGATTCAAGGAGTGTTGTAAGTGAAAAGTAAACGGCAACAGGAAATTCTCGAACTTATAGAGAAAGAAATAATTTTAACACAGGAAGACCTGCAAAACGCACTTATCAAGCGTGGGTTTCAGGTGACACAGTCCACCGTTTCAAGAGATATAAAGGAACTGCGCCTTGTAAAAGGACACGACAAGGACGGCAACTACCGTTATAAAAGCGGTATGACGACGGTTGCGGACGTGCGTCCCGCGGCACATTATCACGATATTATGT
>CAZGRC010000069.1:0-5883 GCA_964528125.1 uncultured Ruminococcus sp. | reverse complement strand
TTTATTGAGTGACCGTTATTATACGGTAATCAGGGTGGTACCGCGAATTGTTTTTTTCGTCCCTGAGGTCGAATTTGTTTTCGACCTCAGGGCTTTTTTTAATCATTATTGCTATGAACGGTACAAACAGAAAGGAAAAGTATTATGAAAAACATTAAAATTACCGATGCAACACTCTGCCGAAACACCGCGCTCAGTTTTAAAGAGCGCATTGAGATTGCCCGATTGCTTGAACGACTTAAGGTGGATGCAATCGAATTGCCGCAGATAGACAGCGTGAAATCCGACACGCTTCTGGTAAAAACGGTTTCATCTTTTGTAAAGGATATAAAAATTTCTGTTTGCGCCGGTTTTACCGCCCGTGGCGTTGAATATGCCGCCGCGGCACTTAACAACTGTGAAAACGGTGAAATACGTATCGAGATGCCTGTAAGTCCCGTCGGTATGGAATACACCTGTCACAAAAAGGCACCTGCAATGACAGAACTGATAAAGGAACTTGTATCCGCTGCAAAGGAGAAATGCCAAAATGTGCAGTTTTGTGCTGTTGATGCCACCCGCGCCGAAGAACGTTTTCTTGCGGATGCAATAACCACCGCAATAGGTGCCGGCGCTACGGCTGTAACGATATGCGACACCGCCGCCGAAATGCTTCCCGATACATTTGCGGAATTTGTTTCCAAACTGATTGCCGATATCCCCGCTCTTTCGGATGTGGAATTCGGCGTTATGTGCGAAGATAAAAACGGAATGGCTACCGCAGCGAGCATTCTTGCGGCAAAGGTCGGTGCCGATACCGTAAAGACCGCTGTTTCTGGTGGAATTTCCGACCTTGAAACCTTTGCGGGCATTATAAAGAACTGCGGCAACACCTGCGGTTTTACCTGTGATATAAAGCAGACCGAAACAGGCAGAATAACCCGCCAGATTGCCCGCATTTCAAATAACGGCGCCGCACAGTCGGCACCGGCTGTAAGAAGCGATGATGAAAATGCAATACAGTTGGATTCCGGCGATGATATGGCGGCGGTTTCCGCGGCAATAGAAACATTGGGTTACGACCTTTCGGATGAAGACATCACCAAAGTGTATGAAGAATTCTGCCGAATTGCCGCCAAAAAACGTGTGGGTGCCAAGGAACTCGATGCCATTGTTGCCAGCACGGCACTTCAGGTTCCTCCGACCTATAAACTTGTAAGTTACGTTATAAACAACGGTAATATAATTTCATCCTCGGCACAACTGCGCATTGCCAAGGGTGATGAAGAGTTTGAGGGTATATGCATAGGCGATGGTCCGGTTGATGCGGCTTTTCGCGCAATAGAGCAGATAATCGGACGTCACTATGAATTGGACGATTTTCAGATTCAAACCGTAACCGAGGGCAGAGATTCTATGGGCAGTGCGTTGGTTCGTCTGCGCGAAGGCGGAAAACTCTATTCGGGCACCGGCATTTCAACCGATATTCTGGGCGCAAGCATACGCGCATATATCGGCGCGCTCAACAAGATAGTTTATGAGGAGGCATAAAAAATGAAACTCTCTTTTTCAACCAAGGGTTGGCACAACAGCGGATTTGAGGAATTTTGCGCCGTTGCAAAGGATCTCAAGTTTGAGGGTATTGAACTTCACAACATACACAACCGCCTTTTTACCGATAAGGACGGTGCATTCCACGATTATGCCGCCGCTGCAACCGTCAGAAAACTGTATGAACTCAAACTCACCATTCCGTGTATTGATTCCATTTGCGATTGCGGAAACCCCGAGGAACGGGAAGCAACATTAAAAGAAATACGCGACTGCATAAACATTGCAAAAAATTTGAAAATTCCCTGTGTCAGGGTACGCGCCGTCGGAAACGGAGATGCATCGGCTGTTGCCGCATCTACGGAAGATGTATTGCGTGCCGTACAGCCGGATGCCGAAGCGGCGGGGATAACAGTATTGGTCGAAACTTCGGGTGTCTTCAGTGATACGGCAAAACTGCGTAAATTGCTTAACGTATTTGCCTGCGATAACATTGCCGCACTTTGGGATATGTATTCCACTTATTTTAAGGGCAACGAAGACAGCGAAACCACAATTAAAAATCTGGGCGCGTATGTTCGCCATGTGCATATAAAAGATGCCGAAGAAACCGAAAACGGCACCCGTTTGTGCCTTATGGGTGAAGGTTCTCTTCCCGTAAAAGATATGATGTCGGCACTTCGCTCGGTAAATTATGACGGTTTTATCTCGCTCGAATGGGATCCCGCGTGGTGCGAGGAACTTGACGATATGGAAATAATTTTTGCCCAGTTTGTAAACTTTATGAAACAGTACGGCGATACCTCCAAAAACGAGTCGGCGCTTTACTATAACCGTGCACACACCGGCAAATATGTTTGGGAAAAAGACCGCCTTATCGACGAAACTTTCTCGGATGTGCTTGACCGTATGGTTGAAGAATTTCCCGACCAGTATGCCTTTAAGTACACCACTCTTGACTATACCCGCACCTACAGCGAATTCCGTGATGACGTTGACACCTTTGCAAGAAGTCTTATTGCACTCGGTGTAAAGGCGGGTACCCATGTTGCCGTATGGGCTTCCAATGTGCCGCAGTGGTATATTGCATTTTGGGCAACCGTTAAAATCGGTGCTGTGCTTGTAACGGTTAACACGGCGTATAAAATTCACGAAATCGAATATCTGCTTCGCCAGTCGGATACACACACTCTCATTATGACCGAGGGTGCAAAGGATATCAATTACGGAGATATCGTTTCGGAACTGTGTCCCGAGCTCTCGATTCTCAAGGCGGGAAATCCGCTTCACGCAAAGCGTTTGCCGTTTTTGCGCAACTGTATTTCTGTCGGTTTTAAACAGGCAGGCTGTCTTACCTGGGAACAGGCATTGGAACGTTCGTCACAGGTGCCGCTCAGCGAAGTATACCGTATGGCGGCGGCTGTAGATAAAGATGATGTATGCAATATGCAGTATACTTCGGGTACAACAGGTTTCCCGAAAGGCGTTATGCTCACACACTACAATGTTGTAAATAACGGTAAATATATCGGTGACCATATGGAACTTTCCACCGCCGACCGTATGATGATACAGGTTCCTATGTTCCACTGTTTCGGAATGGTGCTTTCCATGACGGCTTCTATGACACACGGCGCCACAATGTATCCTATTCCGTATTTTTCCCCGAAACCGGCACTTGCCTGTGTTCACAACGAGCATATCACCGCTTTTAACGGCGTTCCGACAATGTTTATTTCCATGATGCAACACGCCGATTTTTCCAAAACCGATTTTTCGTATATGCGCGTTGGTATAATGGCAGGAGCAAACTGCCCCGCTGACCTTATGAAAAAGGCAACCGAGGTTATGAATATGAAAGAAATTGTTTCGGTTTACGGTCAAACCGAGGCATCTCCCGGATGCACGATGAGCAGTTACTATGACCCGCTTGATGTTCGCACCGAAACGGTTGGAAGCGCTTTTGCCAATGTTGAATGCAAAATCGTCGATCCCGAAACGGGACTTGACTGCCCCGATGATGTTAACGGTGAGTTTGTTGCCCGCGGTTATAATATAATGAAAGGCTACTATAAAATGCCGAAGGCAACCGCCGAAGCAATCGACAAGGACGGTTGGCTTCACACAGGTGACCTTGCCGCCCGCGACAAAAACGGCAACTATCGTATAACGGGACGTCTTAAGGATATGATTATAAGAGGCGGCGAAAACATTTATCCCAAAGAAATCGAGGAATTTATCTATACCTGTCCCAAGGTAAGTGACGTTCAGGTAATCGGTGTCCCCGACGAACAGTACGGCGAGGAAATTATGGCGTGCATCATTCTTAAAAAGGGTGAAGAAATGACCGCCGACGAAATGAAACAGTATATTGCGGCACATATGGCACGCCACAAGGTTCCGCGTTATATTGATTTCGTAACCGCTTTCCCGATGAACGCCGCAGGTAAAATACTCAAGTATAAAATGCGTGAGGATGCCGCCGAAAGACTCGGACTCAACAAAAAATAAAAAGCAGGATGATATAAATGGTTAACGGTATTTATGTAATTGATTCACACTGCCATATATATCCCGAAAAAATTGCCGCCCGCGCGGCAGAGGGCACGTCGGTCTTTTATGACGGTGCCCCTATATCTGGCAAAGGAATAACTGCCGACCTTAAAGAGCACGCTGCCCGCGCGGGTATCGACCACTGCATTGTTCAGTCGGTTGCAACAACGCCTAAACAGGTTAAAAGCATTAACGAATTTATCGCCGCCGAAGTAAAAAGCGGCGATGAGTTCTTTACGGGACTTGGCACAATGCACCCCGAAAGCGAGGATTTGAGGGGTGATTTTGAACATCTTAAAGAACTGGGGCTCAAAGGCATAAAAATGCACCCCGATATTCAGCGTTTTTGCATTGATGACCCCCGTTGTATGAGTATTTACGAGATGTGCGAGGATGCGGGTATACCTGTGCTTTTGCACACAGGCGACAACCGATATGATTTTTCAAATCCGAACCGTCTTCTCCCGACGGTCAAGGCGTTCCCGAAACTGACATTTATCGGCGCGCATTTCGGCGGGTGGTCTATATGGGACGAGGCAAGCCGAATTATGGCGGGACTGGACAACTTTTATGTCGACTGTTCTTCGAGTATGCCGTGGATCGGCACAGAAAAAGCGTTTGAACTTGTGCGCCGCTACGGTGCGGAAAGGGTGCTTTTCGGAACCGACTATCCTATGTGGAATCCCAAAGCGGAACTTGATGCATTTTTGTCAATTCCTCTTGACGAAAACGAAATTCGTAGTATACTAAATATAAACGCAAAAAAATTATTTTTCCGGAGTGAACTTAAATGAGCGATTTTAAAATAGAAACCAAATGTGTACAGAGCGGTTATACACCGAAAAACGGCGAGCCGCGCGAAATCCCTATAATACAGAGTACCACATTTAAATATGAAACCAGTGCCGATATGGGCAAACTCTTTGACCTTGAGGCTTCGGGATATTTTTATACCCGTCTTCAAAATCCCACAAACGACTGTGTTGCCGCAAAGATTTGCGATATGGAAGGCGGCTCTGCCGCAATGCTTACGTCTTCGGGGCAGGCGGCAAACTTCTTTGCGGTTTTCAATATTGCGTCGGCAGGAGATCACGTTGTTTCTTCCTCTACAATCTACGGCGGAACATATAACCTTTTTGCCGTTACAATGAAACGTATGGGAATTGATTTCACATTTGTTGCGCCCGACTGTTCCGATGAGGAACTTGCTGCCGCTTTCCGTCCCAACACCAAGGCGCTTTTCGGTGAAACCATTGCAAATCCCGCACTTACGGTTCTTGACATTGAGCGCTTTGCCGCTGCGGCACACGCACACGGTGTTCCGCTTATAATCGATAACACATTTGCAACTCCCGTAAATTGCCGTCCCTTTGAATGGGGCGCCGATATTGTTACCCATTCAACCACTAAATATATGGACGGTCACGGTGCCGCCGTCGGCGGTTGCATTGTCGATTCCGGCAAGTTTGACTGGACAAAATATCCCGAAAAATTTGCGGGACTCTGCACTCCCGATGACAGTTATCACGGTGTTACTTATACCGAGCGTTTCGGTATTGAAGGTGCTTTTATAACTAAGGCAACCGTTCAACTTATGCGCGATTTCGGTGCAATTCAGGCACCGCAGAACGCGTTTATACTGAACCTCGGGCTTGAAAGTTTGCACGTGAGAATGGCAAGACACTGTGAAAATGCGCTTGCCGTTGCGAAATATCTGCAATCGGATGACCGCATTGCATGGGTTACATATCCCTCGCTTCCCGGTGATAAATATTACGACCTTGCACAGAAATATATGCC
>CAZGRC010000068.1:0-5919 GCA_964528125.1 uncultured Ruminococcus sp. | reverse complement strand
GCATCCCCTATTTGAAAACCTTCCAACTGTTTATAGATAAAATGCGCGGCTTCTTCATATGCATCCATCCAAGACAAACGCGGTTCATCCGTAACATGGAAAAAGAAACGTTCTTCCATGCGATTGATTTTCAAATATTCTTTAAGTGCTTTTAAATATGCGGTCAAAAAACCGCGATATTCCGCATCGGAGGCATCCGTTTCCCAGCCGAACATTTTAACTGTTTTACCGTTTTCACACACTTCGATTTTCGGTGCGTGCGCCGCATCCGACTGTGTATACAGATGACTGTGTTCAAAATAGCGAATTCCACAATCCAAAGCCAAATGCAAAAACCTGTCAAAAGCGGAGAAATCAAACAGATAGTTGTCGTTACATTTTTCAACTCCGACCAGTTGCACGGTTTGGCGTTCTCCGCCGATAGGTGTATCAAGCGGAGGCGTAAACGCCGGAACCAACACCATATTTTGACCGTTTTCAGCCGCCAAACGCAGATATTTTTCGGTTACGGCAAAAAACTCGTCTGATAGCGGCTCGGTATTCGATAAATTCGCAATACAGTCATAATGAAACCAATTTGTGTTTCTAATTTGTTGCTCGGGTAAAGCAAAAGGCAAAACATTAAGTTCAAAAGAAACTTCGGTGGCAATTTTCGTCTTATCCTCCACAACACGAAAATCCGCACATTCACCGTAAAGCAACCGAATATTAACGGGATATTTCCCCGTTTCAAGCATTTGGCATTCGCGATTTACCGTGAAGAAAACCGAGCGGTAACAATTCTTAGGCAATGTCAACAAACCGTCTTCACAAAGTTGTAAACGATCGGGATAAAGGCCGACTCCGCGCCTTTCGATCCAATCGTCGGTGCGGCAATTGGAGTTGTGCAACACCGGCACATTTTCTACCGTATACACGGTAATTTTGTCGGCAAGCGGTGACTGAATATCAATTCTTAATTTTGCGGTATCGGGTGCACCGATTTCTTTTTGCAAAGAAATCGCCGTTTGAAAAGACAGCGCTTCGTTTCTTGCTATACCAAAGGGCGGTTTTTCGCCCTTTGGTTCAATATCTGGATAAACATTGCTAAGTGCGCTGAGTAAATGAATTTCACATTTCATAAAATTTTCACCTGAATTATCCCGCGGTCAATATGCTGTTTATGTGCGCGGCGAGAATTGCAGCGGCGTCTGCGTGACCCGCTTCTGTCGGATGTCCTGAACCACCGTCATTGTTTGCCGCCTGCATCAGTGAGCAGTAAGAAACATTTTCGTTTGATTGTGCAAAGGCTTGAACGGCATTCTTTATGACTTCCTCATAACCGTATGTGTCGCCCATTGAACCGTAGCACCAAACAATTTTTGTGTTTTGCGGATAGCATTCTATAACCGCGTTAAGGACTGCGTTTACGGCATTGACTTCTGCGGTTTGACCTGCTTCCGTTGCGGCAGAACCGCCCTCTGAAATAACCGACCAATCGTTTGTGCCGAGATTTATAACAACAACATCCGCATTATAACCCCATTTTGCACTTCCTGTGAGCGAAAGTGTATTCACAGCATTAACGGTTTTAAGCCCGCTCTGTGCAACGGCACGCATATCCGCGCCGAGCAGCGCGGCAGTCTGTGCGGCATAGGTCTTGTTTGAAAACTGACCCTCAAGAAAATCTTCGTTTGTCTTGCGGTCATTCTTTACAACACCGTCACCTGCCGTTATCGAATCACCGTAAAAATCGATGGCAAGTTCTGCATTTGCAGGTTTCACGTTGAGTGCTCCGTTAAACGAAATATCAGCCGCATAAATACTGCCCTTGGTATATTCGGTGATTTTAAGCACCTCTATTGTATGTTCGCCCCAGTCAAGATTTGATGCAAGTTTATAGGTTGCGATGCCGTCATACACCTTAATGATTTCGGTTTCACCGTCAACCGTTACGGCAAGTTTGGCATAAGGGAAACCCGTTGTCGAAACATAAGTTAAGATTGTGGTTATATCGCCCTCTGCCATAACCGAAAGTTCATAACCCGTGTTTTCACGCGTCATTATGAGTTTGCCGTTCTCGGTGTATACAGCGCCGAGATATTTAACATTTTCCGCCGATGTTGAAAGGTCAAGCGTTATTGCGTTATTCAGTCCAAGCAAAGCTTTGCGCAAATAAAGCATATCGTTTACATCGATTTTTCGGTCGCGTTTGAGGTCAACCGCAATCAGCGAAATTTCATCCATGGTATTTGCCATATACTTTTTAAGACGGATAAGGTCGCGTATATCCTGTCTTCCGTCACCGGTGGCATCGCCCGTAACATATGCATCGTCACCGACGATTTTGAGTATCGGCGTTGTGCCGTTGTGCATCCATTTATCCGAAAGGCCTATCACCGATATCGGGGAAATTCCGAGGTCGAAGTTTGTAAACGCGGTTCCGTTGTATTCACCGCCGTTTGTCTTGGTCGAAACAGTCAGTTTGTCACTGTTGTAATAAATGTTTTTGCAAGTGGAAGTATCGGTAGGATAATTGTTGTGATCTGCATTGTATGCAAATATACCGTTTGCATAGGTATATTCGGATTCCGGTGTTTGGTTTTTAAGAGTTCCGTTGAATATCGCACATTCCGCCCATGCGTAACCGCGCCATGCACGACCGACCATACCCGCCATACCGAACTTACTGTTTTCAATGGTACAGCCGCCACTGATGTCCGCATTGGAGTAAATATCATAAAGTTGAGCACGCGTTCCGTTTCCTACAACCGAAGCCGCACTGCTTGCATTTTCTTTCGTGACGGTGGCATTTACCGAACAATCGATTATCGCAATGTTAGAAAATATAACAGATATATTGTTATCAACATCACTTGCGCCCGCAACTATACCGGCATCACAATACTTGTTACTCGTTGCCGTTACACTGCAATCCTTAAAGACCAAGTTTTTAATCATTGTGGTTTTTGTTGAATTTGAGGTAACACAAGCGAAAAATCCAACCATATTATTATCTATGGAACTATTTATCGTCATTCCGCTAATAGTATGACCCTGTCCGTCAAATGTACCGTTAAATGCTTTTTGCTTATCAATAATCCATTGGTTTCCGGAATTTACTCCGTAACACAGCGGTGTCCAGTTGCCGTAATCCGACATATCGATATCGGCTGTAAGAACATAATCACCCGTACGCGGATACTGTGAATATACACCGATATGTGCAAGTTCTTCTGCGGTGGAAATTTCAATAGCGCCGTCGGCATTGGTTTGAACAGGTGCTACCGCAAGGTAAAGAGCCTCACCGTCATTTTTCCAATAATAACCGTCAAACTTCATAGAAGCGGCTGTCGCGGTTTTAAGAGTGTCGGCAGATATTGCGACACCGTTCAGCGCTTTTTTAGCTGTCTCCTCCGTATTTACTCCTGCGTTGTCAATATAATATACATTGCTTGAAACACCTTTCAAGTTTTCATTCATTGACATATTCACTCCGGCAGTAAAGTTATAATTTGCATTCTTTTCTGTACCGTCGCTATAATTATGATAGTTATTTGTAAGCGTGCCCACAAAAACGCTGTCATATACCTTTGCCAAACAGTTGTAGGACATACCCACAAAACCGCTGACATACATTTGTTCCGAAAAACTGTTTTCAAGTGTGAAATTGGCAGTTAAATTCGCGTCCACATAACAGTTTTTTACAGTAGTTCCCTCTGCACCGTAACCAACCAGTCCGCCGACTGCGGTACGGTCTTTTGCTTGTGAATTATTTGCCGTAACATCGGAATTACAAACCGAAACATTTTGAATAACGGTATTGGCATTGCTCGCAGCACCCGCAACAATTCCGGCATCTGAGGTCTGCGTGCCCGTGGAGGTTACATTTGCATTCTTAAAGACTATATTTTGAATGCTAGCATTGTGAACTATACCGAACAGTCCGGCAAACGGACGACTTGTACTGTATGATACAGTCATATCCGAAACAGTATGACCGTTGCCGTCAAGTGTACCCGTAAACACCTTATCAACAGCGGTTACATATTCTTCTTTACGTCCCGATTGACCTATCCATCCGATATTCAAACCGGTATTATTAAGCTTACCTATCGGTGTCCAAGTGCCGTAATCCGACATCTCGATATCATTCATGAGAATATATTTACCCGAAAGCGGATAAGCATCATCCTTACCGATTTTGGCAAGTTGTTTTGCCGAATAAATCGGAATATATCCGGGATAGTTTACATTGGTTTTAGGAAGCGATACGATAAGTGCGGGCATACCTGCACCGTCGCGCCAGTATTCGTCGGAAAGACCGAGTTTGGCACGGGTGGTATTTTCAAATTCCTCGACCGTTTTGGCAATGCCGTCGGTGCCTTTGCTATTTTCCGAATTTACATTTGCGGTGGCGATATAATAGCAAGTATTGTTTATTATTATTTCGCCACTTTCCTGATTACTGCCACCCATAACGCTGTTTGTAAAATTATACGCTTCGTAACCGTCCGAAGTTTCGGTATAATAATTGTTTGTAAGTTGACCGACAAAAACACAACCTGTGACGGTTGCATTTTTCCAAGCCAGCCAACCGCCACCCAAAATACCGCCGACATAACACTGATTTGAATATCCCGTTGCACCGATGTATGTTGCGGTTACATCACCCTCGGCATAGCAGTTTAATACTTTGGCGGAAGTTGCACTCCAACCCAAAATAACACCGGTTGAAAAGGAATTGGCATAGTTCGAGTTTTTTGCATTAACAACAGCGCCGCAAATCGCAACATTTTCTATTGTGGATTTTGAAGCAGATGCAACAACTGCGCCCGCCCTCGAAATTACGCCGCCGTTTGAATCAACATTGACATCGCGCATCACGAGATTTTTAACGGTAGCATTCTTAATTATACCGAAAAGTCCCGCATATGCATGATTCGCACTGACCGAAACCGTCATACCCGATATTGTGTGACCGTTTCCGTCAAATGTGCCTGTAAAATACGGTAAACCGTCGGCATCGGTATTGACATTATTGCCTGCATACGGTGCAATCGGTGTCCAATTTCCCCAATTTGACAAATCAATATCATTTGTAAGTTTGTAACTGCCGTTGAGCGGATAGTTTTCATCCACGCCGATGGCGGCAAGCTGTTCCGCTGTGGAAATAAGTATGGTTGTACCGTCGTCATCAAGTACGGCATCAAGTGCGGAAACCGACACTCCCGCTATGGGCACCATACAAAGCAGAACACAAAGAGAAAGTAAAACGCTTAAAATTTTGCTTAAAGAGGTGTTTTTCATAAATCTTCTTCCTTTCCGAATTTATATTGTTATTTTAAATCTTTTGTATAAAATTTACAATACTTAAATGTAGTTAAAAGATTTTTTCGTACGATTTCCAAAAATGTTATTTCTTGTTTTGGATATGAATTACAATTTTATGCAGTTTTTTAAGCTGAATTTTTAACTTAATTCCGGGCATCCTCACAAGTGGCGCTACACACGGCAACAGCCATTATTGCGCAAACTAAACATTGCCGCATTTATCTGTGAATTCGCGCAAATATTTACCGAGAAACATAACGATATCTTTAAGGCTGTCACCGTAGCGAAGCCCGATTTCGTAGTTATAATAACCGTCATAGCCGATCTCTTCAAGAGCGGCAAAAACCTCCTGCCAATTTATTGTGCCACCCTGACGAGGTATGAGATGTTGGTCGAAAAGACCGTCGTTATCGTGCAGGTGAAGCATTTTAATGCGTTTTCCGAAATAACGCACAAATTTTTCGGGTTTCATGAATCCGAACTGTGTTGCGCAATTGGTGTGACCGCTGTCAAAGCAAAAAGCTTTATTTTCGGTCGGCAAATCCTCATATTCGCGCATCATTTTTTCGGGGTCGGCAAAATTATCGGCACAGTGCATTCCCCTGC
>CAZGRC010000067.1:0-6016 GCA_964528125.1 uncultured Ruminococcus sp. | reverse complement strand
ATATTAACATATATGCTTTTATCAATCAATAGTATTTTAAAGAAAATTTACTAAACTTTAATATTTTTCAGTGCATTCAGCAAAAAATTGACCTCTTCTTTTGTGTTAAATACCGAAGGTGCAAACCTCACCGTGCCGGAATCGGATGTTCCGAGCCGTTTGTGTGCGGTGGGCGCGCAGTGCAGTCCCGCGCGAAGGGCAATGCCTTTTCGGTCAAGCATTGCCGCAGTTTCACCCGACGGCAGACCCGAAACATTGAAAGATATGACGGGCGCACTCGGCACGGTGTTCGGAGACGGGGTGTATAAAATTATATTATCCGTTTTAGCAAGACCTTTGTACAGCATATCGGCAAGCCGCATTTCGTGAGAATATATTTTGTAAAATCCGCGTTTGTTCACAAAATCTATTCCGGCACCGATTCCCGTGATTCCCGAAAGATTTACGGTGCCGCTTTCAAATCCCTCGGGATAGGTGAGCGGCTGTGTAAGATCGGCGGAATTGCTTCCCGTTCCGCCCTCAATCAGAGTGTCACCGAGCGCCTGCTCTGCGATAAGGATACCGGTGCCCATAGGTGCGTAAAGTCCTTTGTGTGGTGCAACACAAAGGAAATCAATGCACATATCGCGCATATTTATCGGAATAACGCCTGCCGCCTGAGCCGCATCTACCGCGAACAGAACACCGCGCTTTTTGCAAAGCCGACCTATTCTGTCAATCGGCAAGAGGGTTCCTGTAACATTGGAAGCGGCGGTGCATATTACAAGTTTGGTGTCGGCATCAACAAGTTCTTCAAACGAGCTGAAAGTGTCATCGGGGGATTCAAAAGAAACCTTTGCTATCGCAATCTGAGCGCCTGTTTTTCTGAGCGGCCGCATTACGGCGTTGTGTTCGAGGTCACTTGTGACCACGCGGTCGCCGCGGCTCAAAAGACCTTTAAGTACGGTGTTTATCGCAACGGTGCAACTTGGAGTGAAGATGACCCGTTCACTGCCCGAACAAGAGAAAAAATCCGCCACTTTTTCTCTTGTACCGTAAAGTGTTGCCGCTGCCTCCTGTGACAGGGCGTGACCGCTTCTGCCGGGGTTTGCCGAAAGTCTTAAAAGGGTGTTTTTAACCGTGTTTATTACCGGCGACGGCTTTGGATTTGTTGTCGCCGCGTTATCAAAATATATCATTCTGTTTTCCTCCTTCTGATAATTGCGTGTATTACGGGATTTAAGTAAATATCCGACGGAACTTTGTCCGTCGGATATTTTAAAGTTCTGTAATGCCGTTCATTTTTATACCTGCGTCCGAAAGCAGGTCGGTAGCCTGTTTTTTATCGCCGCTGAATATTATATTATATCCGCATCCCGCACCCGAAAGTCCCGTTGTACGGCGTTCGGTATATGCGGAAAAGCCCTTTCTGCGCAAAAGGTCGCGACCTTTCAGCGCATAGGTGATAGAGTCGGTGGAAACCGCATACCTGCTCATATATTAACACTGCCTTTCGCATAAAATTCCCGTCAAAACATTTTATGCCGAAAAGCGCCGACTTGTCACACGCTTTGCTTTTTGTAAAAGTCAATCACGGTGATAAGTGTAAGCGGCATTATAAACATACCCGCAATGCCTGCAATGCGAAGTCCGAAAAACATTGTGATCAGCGTAAGCAATGGCGATATTCCCATCTTTTTGCCGATGATGCGCGGCTCGGCAAAATTTCGTATAACGGTTATAAGCACATAAAGCACCGCAAGTCCTGTGCCGCATCGGATATTGCCCGATACAAGACTAATCAGAATCCACGGTATCAGCACGGTTCCCGTGCCGAGTATCGGTAAAAGGTCAACTGCGGCAATTATTGCCGCAATCGGTAAAAAATGTTGAATTTTCAGTATTCTGAGTCCAACCGCCAGTTCACCGAATGTGATAAGGGCAAGCATAAGATATCCCGCAAACAGTTTGAATACTCGGTTGAAAAGAATATCACGCACCGTAATAATGTTCCCGACGGTTTTGGCACTTAAAATGTCCTTGAAAAACAGTGTGAGTCGCTCAAAATCTTTGGCAATATAACAGCTTGCCGCGAATGTAACTATAATGCTTATAAGAAAAGAAGGAAAGCGTTTTGCGATATTTGTCGTGACTTTTGATATGCCCTCACCGACATTGCTCACAATATCCGAGAGTGATGTTTCGGAAAGATTTTGCAGTGCATTCGCAATGCCGCTCGGCAAGCGGGATATTTTTTCTTCAAATCTGTTTCGCTGCGCGTCCAAAATGCTTTCCCAACCTTTCAGATTTTCTGTGATATACCGTGAAAAATCGGGCAAATGCGTCCATAGCATTCGAAATATGATTATCAGCAAAACGGTTGCCGAAATATAGGTCACGGCCGTCAGAAATGCGGCGCATACGCCGGTGTCCAGATTAAGCCGCTTTGAGATTCGACGTGCGGGTTTTTGAAAAATTACCGCCCATATAACGCCTATTACAAAAGGAAAAAGATATGATAAAAGGAATTTTGCAACCAGATAGATAAGTGCCGCTGATACGGCAAAAAATGCTGTGTTCAAAAGGAAACGTTTTTTTGATTCTGTGTCCATAAATTCACCCGACGGATTAAAATATAATAATATTATTGACACTTATGTGAATAAATGTGGCGCAAATTGCCGTTTTTGCAAAAAAATATTGCATTTTATGCAAATTGGTATTATAATGAATATCAAATATTGAAAGGTGGTAGCCTTTCGATATGCCGATTTTTAACATTCAGTTTTTGGAGGTCAATATGATCTGTACTGCCATTATGGGACATGGAACGGTGGGTTCGGGTGTTGCCGAACTGCTTATACACAATAATGACCGTATATCCTCGCGTATAAAAGGGGATATCGATGTAAAGTATATACTTGATCTTCGCGATTTTGACGGGCTTTCGTATTCCGATAAATTCATAAAAGATTTTTCGGTGATAAAAAACGACCCCGATGTAAAAATTGTCGTTGAGGTTATGGGCGGTTTGCATCCGGCTTATGATTTTGTAAAAGATTGTTTGCTGTGCGGTAAAAGCGTTGTCACTTCAAACAAAGAGCTGGTTGCCGCAAAAGGCGCCGAACTGCTTAAAATCGCTGAAGAAAAAAACGTAAACTTCTTGTTTGAAGCAAGTGTCGGCGGCGGTATCCCGATAATTCGCCCTATGGCACAGTGCCTTGCCGCAAACGAAATACAGAGCGTTACGGGAATTCTCAACGGAACCACAAACTATATTTTAAATAAAATGATAGTGGATAATATGGATTTTGCCGCTGCGCTTAAACTTGCACAGGATAACGGTTTTGCCGAAAAAGATCCCGCTGCGGATATCGAAGGTCACGATGCCTGCCGCAAGATTTGCATTTTGGCTTCTCTTGCTTTCGGCAAGCATGTTTATCCCGAACAGGTTGCCTGCGAAGGCATTACCGATATTACCCTTGACGATGTCGAATTTGCCGATAACTTTAACTGTGTTATAAAACTGATAGGTCACGCCGCACGCGTTGAGGACGGAAAAATAACCGCAAGTGTGCGCCCGACACTTGTAAGCCGTGAAAATGTGCTGTCGGGTGTTCACGGTGTGTTTAATGCCATAACGGTAAACGGTGATGCCACAGGTGATGTGATGTTTTACGGCAAAGGCGCGGGTAAAATGCCCACTGCCAGCGCCGTTGTTGCCGATGTTATCGACTGTGCAAAGCACATCTCGGCACGCAAATATCTCGATTGGGAAGACGGCAGTGACGATTATGTTGTAACCCCCGATGACGATACCAGACTTTATGTTTATGCAAAATCGTCGGATTTTGAGGCACTTACCGAAAGCTTTGAAAATATTTTCGGCACGATGTGGTGTGTGAAAAACGTCTGCAATGGTGAGATTGCCTTTATCACCGACACAGAAAAAGAATCGGTTTTGCGTGAAAAAATCGCAAAACTTGCGGCAGAAAAGGTAAAAATTTTAAATACACTTTTTTAGATAAACTACCCAAGGAGGGGTTTTGATGTCACTTATAGTAAAAAAATTCGGCGGTTCTTCGGTTGCCGATGCCGAGCGTGTTTTTAATGTTGCGGGCATTATCACCGAAGAATATAAAAAAGGTAACGACGTTATCGTTGTTGTGTCGGCACAGGGCGATACAACGGATGACCTTATCGAAAAAGCAAAGGAGATAAATCCCGACGGTTGCTCCAAACGTGAAATGGATATGTTGCTCACTTCGGGTGAACAGATTTCGATAGCCTTGCTTGCGATGGCGATTGAAAAACTCGGATTCCCCGTTATATCGCTTCTCGGCTGGCAAGCGGGATTTGAGACCGATTCTCATCACGGAATTGCCCGTATCAAGCGCATCAACACAGAGCGTATGCGTGCAGAACTTGCAAAGAAAAACATAATTATTGTCGCAGGTTTCCAAGGACTTAATAAATATGATGATCTTACCACGTTCGGACGAGGCGGTTCTGATACAAGCGCCGTTGCCATTGCTGCCGCAATGAATGCCGACCGCTGTCAGATTTATACCGATGTTGACGGTGTCTATTCTGCCGATCCGCGCAAGGTTACGGGTACGGTGAAAATGGACGAGATAACCTATGACGAGATGCTTGAACTTGCCACTTTGGGCGCACAGGTTCTTAATAACCGTTCGGTTGAAATGGCAAAAAAATACAATGTTGAATTAGAGGTGCTGTCGAGCCTTGAAAGAAAGCCCGGCACTTTAGTAAAGGAGACTGTTAAAATGGAAAAAACACTTATCAGAGGCGTTGCAAAAGACACCAGCGTTACCCGTATTTCGATTGTCGGCTTGAAAGACACTCCGGGAGTTGCGTTTAAACTTTTCAACAAGCTTGCCCAACATAAGGTTAATGTTGATATAATTCTGCAATCGGTCGGTCGTGACAACACAAAGGATATCACATTTACCGTACCGCAGGATCAGGGTAAAGAAGCGGTTGAAGCTATCGAAAGTCTTGCCGATGCTCTCAATTACAAGAACCTTTCGGCTGATAATGACTGTGCAAAGGTTTCCATTGTCGGTGCAGGTATGGAAAGTCATCCCGGTGTGGCATCCAAGATGTTTGAGGCGCTTTACGATGCGGGTATCAACATTCAAATGATTTCCACCAGCGAAATCAAGGTGTCGGTTCTGATTGATACAAAATATGCCGACAAGGCGGTTCAGGCAGTACACGACAAATTTATGCTGTAATATCTTTATGTAAAAAAACAGTGTGTGTCAGAAGTTAAATCTGTCACACACTGTTTTTATAATCACTCAGTTTTCCGGTGAAGACCGTACTGTGCGGAAGACACAGAAAATGTATGGGTTGCACAATGGAATTTAGACCGTCGGCACCCTTGATTTCGTACTTTTTGAGTATTTCCCGCACAAATTCCGAACAGTAATATCTGTTGCGTTTGGTATAGATAATATGCAGTGCCGCAAGATAAAGACCGAGATAATTGTAACGGTATTTACGTTTTTCTTTGAGCATATGTTCGATATTAAGACGCAGATTTTCATAATTCTCTGTACTGATATCCACAGCCAGCACCGCGATTGTTGTGTTTGAAAACCGTTTAAATGTGCCGCAATTCGGTGATTCGGTAACAAAACCGCCCCAAAACGGGTTGTATGGATGCAGTCTTCCGAAAGAATACATTTTTCGGAGAGTCGGTGAAAGGCTGATGGAGGCGTGGTTATACCGAGCGCCGGTTATCAGTTTCAGTATTCTTGAAAGGACGGTGCCGGTCTGACTGATTACAATATATATTTGTTTGGTGTTGTCTGCCGACATATAACTCATCTCCGTTAGGGTTGATTTTCGACAAGTTTTTTTCGAATTCTTTTGCGTGCGTTTTCAAGGAAATAGGACTTTGTCTTGCCGAATACACATTCGTTTACAAAGTGCTCGCAGTTGTTGTGAAGAATATTGTATCCGCGCTCTCCGACACGGGAAAGTGCAATTTCAACGGTCTGTTTCGGAC
>CAZGRC010000066.1:0-6243 GCA_964528125.1 uncultured Ruminococcus sp. | reverse complement strand
TATTGATATTTATGCCGTCATAACGTATTTTACCGTCGGCAATGTCGTAGAAACGGTTGATAAGATTCGTAATTGTGGTTTTGCCTGCACCTGTTGCACCGACAAACGCCACCTTCTGTCCGGGTTCGGCGTAAACGGTAACATCGTGCAATACATCCTTGCCCTCTTCATAACCGAAATCAACACTTGTCATTCTCACATCGCCGCAAAGGGGCGTGTAGGTAACGCTACCATCGGCGTGCGGATGGCGCCACGCCCATTTGCCGGTGCGCTTTGCGGTCTCACAAAGGTTGCCGTCGGAATCGGTTTCGGCGTTGACAAGAGTAACATATCCATCATCGGATTCGGGCGCGCTGTCCATAAGTGCAAAAATACGCTGTGCACCGGCAAGTGCCATTGCAACACTGTTAATTTGTTGTGAAACCTGATTTACGTTGCCCGTAAACTGCTTTGTCATATTAAGGAACGGTACAACAATATCGATTGAGAACTTGAGACCCGATATACTGAAGTTCGGGAATTTTGTGACAAGGAAAAGCCCTCCAACAGTGGCACAAATAACATACAGAATATTACCGAGGTTCATTATGATGGGACCGAGTATATTGGCATAGGCATGTGCCTTGAAACTTTCTTCAAAAAGTTCGTTATTTATTTTGTCAAAATCCTTTTTGGCATTTTCTTCGCGGCAAAATACCTTAATAACCTTTTGACCGTTCATCATTTCCTGAACAAAGCCTTCGGTTTTGCCGATGGATTTTTGCTGTCGGATAAAATACTTTGCAGAACCGCCGCCGACAGTCTTTGAAACAAAGAACATTGCCACAACACCGAGCATGACAACCAAGGTCATCCAAATGCTGTACCAAAGCATTATACACAAAACGGTCACAACGATTATCGTCGCCTGAATAAGACTGGGAAGCGACTGCGAAACCAACTGTCTTAATGTATCGATATCGTTGGTATAATAACTCATAATATCGCCGTGCTTGTTGGTATCAAAGTATTTAATGGGCAAATTTTGCATTCCGTCAAACATTTTACGGCGCAGTTTGCTCAAAAAGCCCTGAGTAATATACGCCATAAGTTGCGATTGTACGGTTATGAATATTATCGATAAAACATATAAAACAATGAGTGTTATGATTTTTGGAAGAATCTCCGCGCGTGCAGCAGACCAACTTGTCTCATTTTTCAGTGCGTCGGTAATTACGGCAAGAACCTTTTGCTGAAATATTGCGGGAACAGACGAAACTATTGCCGAAAAAACAATGCAAAAAACCGCAATCGGCACCAACACGGGATAGGACTGTATCAACAACTTGACCGTTCTGCCGAGGACACCCGGATTGATTTTTTGCGGCGGGCCCTGCATTCTGCCGCCTGGTCCTTTCATAGGTGCGGGTTTACTCATTGTTATTACCCCCTGTTTGCTGTTCGTAAACTTCGCGATAAATTTCGCTGGACTTGAGCAATTCATCGTGTGTTCCGACCTGTGCTATGGTTCCGTTTTCCATAACAATTATCATATCGGCTTCCTGAACCGACGAAATGCGCTGTGCGATTATTATTTTTGTGGTTTCCGGAATATAGGTCTTGAAACCAGCTCTTATTATTGCATCGGTCTTGGTGTCAACCGCGCTTGTTGAGTCATCGAGAATAAGAATTTTCGGCTTTTTGAGAAGTGCGCGTGCAATGCAAAGACGTTGCTTTTGACCTCCCGAAACATTCGTGCCGCCCTGCTCAATATAGGTATCGTAACCGTCGGGGAATGTGCTTACAAAATCGTCGGCACAGGCAAGTTTGCAAGCGGCAATCATTTCTTCATCGGTGGCATTTTCGTTGCCCCAACGCAGATTTTCCTTGATTGTGCCGGAAAACAGCTGATTTTTTTGCAAAACCATTGCAACGGCGCCGCGGAGCGTATCAAGGTCATAATTTCTGACATCGACGCCGCCAACCGCCACACTACCCTCGGTTGTATCGTACAAACGGGGAATAAGTTGCACCAGCGACGATTTGCTTGAACCCGTACCTCCGATTATACCGACCGTCATACCCGATTCGATTTTCAAATCAATATCCTCAAGTGCATAGCGTTTTGCGGTCTTTGAATATTTGAAATTAACGTTTTTAAATTCAATCGAACCGTCTTTAACTTCCGTAACGGCATTTTCGGGACTTGTGAGTGCGGGGGTTTCGTTCAGCACTTCGGTAATACGTTTCATGGATTCTGCCGACATTGTAATCATTACGTATATCATTGACAGCATCATAAGTTGCATAAGTATCTGCATACCGTAGGTCAGCATTGCGGTAATTTCACCGACATTTATAACACTGCCGCCGCTTTCGATAATAAGTTTGGAACCGACAAGCAAAACAAATATCATATTGAAATAAACGCAAAACTGCATAAGCGGCGAATTTATCGCAACAATGCGTTCGGCTTTGGTGAAATCACGGCGAATATCGTCTGCCGCGGCGCCGAATTTTTCTTTTTCGTATTCTTCGCGTGCAAAACCTTTTACAACACGCATTGCACGGACATTTTCTTCAATCGATTCATTAAGTCGGTCATATTTTTTGAATACACGACGGAATGCCGGCATTGCATTACGGCTTACCATAAGCAAACCGAATATCAAAATCGGGACAACAATAACAAAGGTTGTCGCAAGTGCACCGCCCATAATATACGCCATAACTATAGAAAAAATAAACATAAGCGGCGCGCGGATAGCCGTGCGTATTATCATCATAAACGACATTTGAACATTGGTTACGTCGGTTGTAAGTCTTGTGACGAGTGACGAAGATGAAAACTTATCGATATTTTCAAAAGAATAGTCCTGAATGGTATGAAAAATATCTCCGCGCAGATTTTTTGCAAAACCCGCCGATGCCTTTGAACAGGTGTACGCGGCAATCGCACCGCAACAAAGCGACAAGACCGCCATACCGATAAGCATACCGCCTGTGGCGAGCACCTGCGACATAGCGGCACCCGCCTCGATGTTGTTAACAAGATCCGCGGTAATAAACGGAATTAAAACCTCGATTACAACCTCGCCCACAATGAAAAGCATGGTTAGAATCGTGGGCTTTTTATATTCTCTGATACATGCTGCAAGTCTTTTAATCATTATTATCCTCCAAATTCATTTTTATTTTATCCACCACACTGAAGAAACATTCAAGTTCGTGCGGTTCGATTCCGCGCTTCATCCGTTCTTCGCGATCACCCACTTCTTCCATTATCATTCGGTGAAGTTCAACTGCGTGTTCGGTAAGCACGATTTTTTTCAGTCGGGCATCCTGCCTGACACTTACGCGTTCAATAAGTCCGTTTTTCTCCATAAGACCGAGCATTTTCGATGCCGTAGACCGACGTATCGAAAAACGTTCTTCAAAATCACGCTGAAAAACATCGTGATCGCGGTTGTCGTAAAACCATCCTGTCGCCCAGCCGTGAAGTCCCGTTGAACGGCAAATACCGAACATTTTGGAACGTTCGACATCTCTTTTAATGAGATTGTTAAGCGAGCGTATTTCAAAGCCGATATGCTTTTCGTCCATCTGTGTTCCACCACCGTTTAATATTAAACTGTTAGCCGCCTAACATTATATTACTTATCCCCGCCTTTGTCAATAGCGGAAGTATTAAAAAATATTAATAAAACCGCACCTGTAATTACTCACAGACACGGTTTTGCATTACGCTGAATTCAATATAATATTTAAAGCACTTCTACCCCGTCAAACTGGTAAAATCCGTCGCCGTTATCGCATTCGCTCCTAAATCCGAGTTTTATCGAATTGCCGTTTTCAAAAAGGCCCACACAAAGAATATATTTTCCGTGCGGCACATTTTTAAGCGAAAGTTTAACGGTTTCTTCGTTAACCGTTTCGGATTTCCAATTAAGATTCATTCCGCTGTTTTCAAAGACAATATATTCTTTCCCGGAATCTTCGGACACAAGTTTGAGTTTAAGGTCAAAGGCGTTATATGCATGGCAAAATCCCTTGTTTTCAAACCACAGTTTAATTACGGCGGGATAGCCCGATACAAGTTCGGGAATCGAGGCACCGTTTACAAAATACCAATAACCGAGTTTATTGGCGAGATGCTTTGTAAGATAGGGATATTTATTGAGCCAATCTTCGGGATAACCGTGAAAACCGCAGTATGTTGCATGGGCACGTTTGAGCGCTTCATATACCGAAGTGCCATCCTTGTAAACATCGTCCTTGATGCTTCGCATATGGTCAAGTTCAATATCAACCGGCGCATTCGGGGCAAAAAGGTCAAACATAAACGGTGTTCGCGCCGTGTCATATCCGCAGTCGCCCGTGGTGGTGCCGATCCACAAAATCGAATCATCGCGGAAACCGAAACCTCGCGAGAGTGTATAATCCAATAATTTTTTTCTGTCTGCGGCGGGGTTATATTCCGAACAGTTTATCATATCGTCGTTTACGACAATAATTTTATCGGGAAAATATTTCATATGAAGATTGATATGCTTTTTGTACATTTCATTATCGTATATTTGATGTATGCAATTACCTTCGCCCCAAATTCCGATAGTTCCGATATCGATATACTCAACCAGCGGATTCATGTTATATCTTCCGCCGAATTCGCGCATAAAATTTTCAAGTTTTTCAAGGAAAATCGGGTCATCCAACTTAGGAAGCCACGAACCGTCCTTCTCGGTCCAACCTGCGGCACCGGCATCTTTTACCCACTCGGGTGTGGCATAGGCAAAATTCCCCGGCAAAATGCCTTCATATGTGCAAAGACGGAATGTGAATTTATATCCCTGCGCACCGTAGCGCTCAAAAATTCCGTCAATCACCGACCAGTCGTAAACACCCTCACACTTTTCGATATCCGCCCAGTCTATGCGCAGATAAAGGTGGTGCAAACCCGGAAAAAGATTTATGTCAAATTCATTCTCGTGTTCACGGTAAGCGGTTCGCAACATCCCGTTGTCGATATAATGCCAGTACCAACCTTTGTGCGGATTTGACAGGACGGTCATCTCGTCCTGCAAATACTTATAATCGTGATAATATTCAGGGTCGCCGCAAAAATAGGTCATAAAATTTTTCTTTACATCAGTGTACATAAAAAACAACACTCTCCTTTACCGCAGAAATCGTTTCGGTGAACGTTTGCGAGTTTATCCTCTAAGATAATTATAATACAAAAATCCGTTATGTAAATTGCTTTATTTTTTAAAACGTTGCTTTTTTCGGTTCAATCGGACACGCAACTGACAAACCGTAGTGTGCATATACATTTTACTGTAGTTTTATCGGGAGATGATATTATGTTTTTAAATTTGTTCATAAAATTGGCGACAAGTATATATTACCTTGCACTTCATGTGACGGGTGCGGGTTCGTTTCCGGCACCGCTCTCCGCAAAACACGAGAACGAACTCCTCGAAAAAAGCGCCGCAGGCGATCTTGATGCACGTAATACGCTGGTTGAACATAATTTACGTCTTGTTGCGCATATAGTTAAAAAATATTACGCGGCAAACAGCGATCAGGATGACCTCATTTCAATCGGAACAATCGGTCTTATCAAGGCGGTTTCGACCTTTAATAACAGTAAAGGAATACGGCTTGCGACCTACGCCGCACGGTGTATAGAAAATGAAATCCTGATGTATTTCAGAAACCTTAAAAAAAGTTCACAGGATGTTTATATAAGCGACCCTATCGACACCGACGGTGACGGAAATGCCCTGACACTTATTGATGTTATTGCCGACGAAAAAGACATTGCCGAAGAAACCGACACAAAAATCAAACTTGAAAAATTGCGTGTAATGCTTTCGGGGCTACTTGAGGAACGCGAAAAGCAAATAATATATATGCGATACGGCATCGGCGGTTGCGAAGAAATGACACAGCGCGAAATTGCGAAAAAGCTCGGAATTTCGCGAAGTTATGTTTCAAGAATAGAAAAATCCGTCTTAGAAAAACTAAGACGGCAATTTTAAGTATCATTTAAAACAGGTTCCGCAGAAAGTATATCCCTCTTTTTGAAGTTCGGCAATATCGTCGTAATACTCTTCCCGGTTCTCCTCTTTAATTGATTTTGCACCCGAACAGTCGGACTTGTGAATCTTTTTTGATTTTGTATTAAGTATGTATTTTATTTCCTTTTCTTCGGACGCGGTTTGCGAATCGGGGGAAGTATTGCCCTGCGTGCTTGTTCCG
>CAZGRC010000065.1:0-6374 GCA_964528125.1 uncultured Ruminococcus sp. | reverse complement strand
TCCATATTGTGCGAAACAATAAAGACAGTCGCACCGTAGGTATCGCGGTAATCGCGTATTATGCGGACAATATCGGCACGGCCTTTGGGGTCAAGTCCCGCAACAGGTTCGTCGAACGCGATAATTTCAGGTTGCATTGCCATAACGCCTGCAATGGCAACACGGCGCTTTTCGCCACCCGAAAGGTCAAAGGGTGACTTTTGCATATATTCGCCGTCTATGCCGATAAGGTCACATATTTCATCTATGCGCCTGTCAAGTTCTTCGCCCGAAAGGCCCATATTTTTAGGCCCGTATGCTATATCGGAATAAACGGTTTCTTCAAAAAGCTGGTATTCGGGATACTGAAACACCAAACCGACGCGCGAACGCACCTTTTTTATATCTTTCGGATTTTCCCAAATGTCCTTGCCGTCAATGAGTATTTTCCCCTGTGTAGGCTTTAAAAGCCCGTTAAGATGTTGAACCAAGGTAGATTTACCCGAACCGGTATGACCGATTATACCGATAATTTCGCCCTTTTGCGCCGTAAAAGAAACATCGCTCACGGCATCTTTGACAAAAGGTGTATTACCGTCATAGGTATGTGTGAGGTTTTGCACCTCTAAAACAGTTGACACTTTTTATTTTCCTCCCACCGCTTTATATATAATCTCAGCGGTATCTTCAATAGAAATCACATCTGTTGTGACCGAAAAACCGTTTTCTTTCAGTCTGTGCAGAAGTTCGGTGGTTTGCGGCAAATCAAGTCCGGCAGTGCGCAACATTGCCGCATCGCTGAACACCTCTTTCGGAGTGGCATCGGCAATTATTTTTCCGTTGTCGATAACCACGGCTCGGTCGGCATTTTGCGCTTCTTCCATAAAATGGGTTATAAGAACAACGGTAATCCCCTTTTCACGGTTGAGGCGCTCAACGGTAGATATAATTTCCGTTCTGCCTTTTGGGTCAAGCATTGCCGTCGGCTCGTCAAGGACAATACATTCGGGGGTCATTGCAAGAATTCCAGCAATAGCAACACGCTGTTTTTGCCCGCCCGAAAGCCTGTGCGGAGTCGAACGCGCAAACTCGCTCATACCGACATCGGAAAGTGCTTTATCGACACGGCGGCGGATTTCTTCGGGTTCAAAGCCCAGATTTTCGGGTCCGAAAGCAACATCTTCTTCGACAATCGAAGCAACAAGTTGGTTGTCGGGGTTTTGAAAAACCATTCCGACTCGCCGCTTAATGTCAATTTCGTGTTTCTCGTCCGCTGTGCTCAAACCGTCAACGAAAACCTCACCGGAATCGGGCTTATAAAGCCCGTTAAGCAGTTTCGCAACGGTAGATTTACCCGAACCGTTATGACCGAGAATAACCGTAAAACTGCCACGCTCGATATTCAGGGAAAAATCTTCGATAACCGTATTTCGGCGTTCGCCGTCGGTATAACGAAAGGTTACGTTTTTAACTTCAATAATGTTATCCATTCTTTACTTCTTCCAAACAGTTGTATTGCCGCACGGCAGTATTATATCACGCTCGGTCACCTTAAGTCCGATTTCATCGGTAAAGACCTCAACACTGTCGCCTTTGGGCAAATTTTGTTTAACCATATAATTTAAAATTGTCGGTGACAACCCTCCGGTATAGGAATTGAGAAACAGGAAAATCGCATCATCCGACAAAAGTTTTCCGACATCCGACAGCAGTTCGGACAACTGCTGTTCAAGTTTCCAAACCTCACCGGTAGGGCCTCTTCCGTAGGACGGCGGATCCATTATTACGGCATCATATCGGTTGCCGCGACGAAGTTCACGTTTAACAAACTTCACACAGTCATCAACCAACCAACGGACATTGCCGTCACGCACACCCGATGCCACAGCATTTTCTTTTGCCCACTGAACCATACCTTTTGATGCATCGACGTGTGTAACACGCGCACCCGCTTTAAGGCAAGCGACGGTGGCTCCGCCGGTATAAGCAAAAAGATTCAGCACGGAAATTTCGCGGTTTTGTGCCGCGATAAGTTCACGCGCCAAGCGCCAATTAACCGCCTGTTCGGGGAAAAGCCCCGTATGCTTAAAACCCATAGGTTTAAGTCTGAATGTCAGTTCTTCAAATTGCACATTCCAAACATCCGGAACCTTTTTCAGTGTTTCCCAATGCCCTCCTCCGCTGTTAGAGCGGTGGTAAACGGCGTGTGCGCTGTTCCAAAGACGGCTTTTTTTGCCCTCGTTCCATATTATCTGCGGGTCGGGTCTTATAAGAATTATATCACCCCAGCGTTCAAGGCGTTCTCCCGCATCGGCATCTATAAGTTCATAGTCGTCAAAGCCCTCTACGGCTCGCATAATAATCACCCATCCTTTTTCGGAACAATTTTTTTAAATCAGTGATTGCTGTGCCTGCGGCACATTAAATCCCAAATGCTCATAAGCAAGCGCTGTAACACATCTTCCGCGAGGTGTGCGGGCAAGAAATCCTATCTGCATAAGATAGGGTTCGTAAACATCCTCAATTGTTACCGCTTCTTCACCTACGGCTGCGGCAAGTGTTTCAAGACCGACAGGTCCGCCCGAATATGTCGTGATTATTGCGGTAAGCATTCTGCGGTCGAAATCATCAAGACCGAGTTCGTCAATCTCAAATCGGGCAAGTGCAGCGCGGGCAACCTTTTCGGTAATTTCACCGTCAAATTCCACCTGTGCAATATCGCGAACACGGCGCAACAGTCGGTTTGCGATACGCGGTGTTCCGCGTGAGCGTGAGGCAATTTCAAGTGAGCCGTCGCGGTCAATGGGAATGCCCAAAATCCCCGCAGAGCGGCGAACGATTTCCGCCAACTGCTCAGGTGTGTATAAATCAAGACGGGCAAGCACCCCGAAACGATCACGCAAAGGTGCCGTCAACTGTCCCGAACGGGTAGTGGCACCCACAAGTGTGAAATGCGGCACATCCAGCCTTATAGAACGCGCCGACGGACCTTTGCCGATGATAATATCAAGCGAAAAGTCCTCCATTGCGGGATACAGAATTTCCTCAACATTTCGTGAAAGACGGTGAATTTCATCGATAAACAGAACATCGCCTTCGTTAAGAGAGGTAAGAATAGCAACCAGATCACCCTGTTTTTCAATCGCGGGACCCGAAGTGACGCGCAAATTAACGCCCATTTCGCGGGCAATTATACCCGAAAGCGTGGTCTTTCCGAGTCCGGGTGGGCCGTAAAGCAAAACGTGATCCAAAGATTCTTTCCGCTGTAATGCCGCCTTGATGTATATGCTTAAATTTTCTTTAACCTTGTCTTGTCCGATGTATTCCGAGAGGCTTTTGGGTCGCAGTGACAGCTCGGTTTCTTCATCGTTATAGGTATATTCGGGAGAAACTATTCGGTTTTCAAAATCCATTTCCTGTTCAATCACGTTTTATATCCCCCTTGCAAGTATTTTCAGTGCTTGACGAATCAGTTCGTCTGCCGCGAGTGTCGAATCAAGTCTTCCGACAGCAAGCGATGCCTCGCTCTGGCTGTAACCGAGTGACACCAAGGCTTCTATCGCTTCGCGCGGGTTTGAAAGCGCCGTTGCGTTTCCGACAGCAACAACTTCGCCCATTCCCTGCTCGGTTGCAATACTTCCGACCTTGTCTTTAAGTTCAAAGACGATTTTCTGTGCCAACTTTGCGCCGACACCGGGTGCGGCTGTGAGCGCTTTAAAATCACCCGACGCAATATAAAGCATTATCTTATCGGGTGTCATTTGCGAAAGCATTGCAATCGCGATTTTTGCCCCGACCCCGCTGACCGATGTTATCAGCCTGAACGCCGAAAGTTCCGTTTCACTGATAAATCCGTAAAGGTCAAGTGAGTCCTCGCGCACCGTCATATGAGTGTACAGAAAAACTTCCGACCCCACCGCGCCCAGAGCGGTATGTGTGTTTTGTGTTATAAAGCATTTAAGCCCGACACCGCCACATTCGACAACGGCGAAAAGCGGGTCTTTTATTATCAGTTTTCCGTGAAGTGATGATATCATTTGTATTTCGCCTCCAAAGACATTTTACCGAAAAGACTTCCCGCGCAGTGACCGTGACATACCGCAAGCGCCAAAGCATCTGCGGTATCGTCTGGTTTCGGCACGCTGCTGAGCGAAAGAAAACTTTTCACCATTTCCATAACCTGCCGCTTTTCGGCTTTACCGTAGCCCGTTATCGCCTGTTTTACCTGAAGCGGTGTATATTCAAACACCCGAATTCCCATTTCGTGCGCGGCAAGCAGTATAACACCGCGTGCCTGCGCAACATCAATTGCGGTTGTGGTGTTTGTATTAAAATACAGTCTTTCAATCGCAAGATGTTCGGGACGATATTTTTCGATAACAGCTATCATATCGTGGTAAATCGACGAAAGCCTGTCACCGAAAGGCGTCCCCGCCTTTGTGGTAATGGCGCCGAACCCAACCGGCGCAAAGCGATTGTTTGCACACTCGACAACGCCGTAACCGACGATTGCATAACCGGGATCTATCCCCAAAATCCTCAAGAGGAACACCTCCTACACGCATATTATGCCTGATTATATCAGTATACCATAATTACAGGTTTTCAGCAACCTTTTTTTACATATGCGCGACAATATTCATATAACAGCACGAAAATACTTGCATTTCGGCGAAATATCTGTTATACTGTTTTGAACACAGAGGAAGGATGTTGGGATATGTCTATCGGTTTCAGGAAGAGTATGTTCGGCTTTAACACGAATGATGTTATGAACTATATTGAAGAAAGCCATAAAAACGCTGCCGCGAAACAGCAGGAGCTTGAAGACAGGATTTCTTCGCTTGAAGAATCACTTGACTCCGCAAAAAACAAACTGCGCGACGTAAGCGGCGAAAAAATCCGTTTGGAAAACGAGCTGAAAGAATATACCGACAGGTATGAAGAAATCGAACGTCTTTCCCAAAACATCGGAAAACTCTACCTTGTTGCCCAAAGCAACGCCCGCTCGATTATGAAAAACTCTGCCGAAAACCGCGATATTATCCGCAAAGAAGTCGAAGACAATCTGAATTCCATTGACGGCGCACATATGTCGCTTGACGAAATCAAGGCTAAAATGCTTGAAACTTCAAACGAATTTGCGGCGCGCATTGACGAGCTTACCGCTTCACTTGAAACGGCACGCACAAAAATCGACAAAAGCGATGCCGAAAACGATTCCGCCGTCAATGATTTTGAAATGCTTTATTCGGAGCTTTCCAAATGAACGAATACCGCCTTTCAACCGAACAGTTGGGTGATTTTTGCAAAAAACTCCGTTGCGGTGACAGAATTGCGCTTTCGGGCACCGTTTATACCTCGCGTGATGCCGCTCACAAACGAATTTTCGAACTGCTGGATTCCGGCAAGGATTTGCCTTATCCGCTTTGCGGCGCGGTTATATATTATGCGGGGCCCACACCCGCACCCGAAGGTCTGCCAATCGGCAGTTGCGGTCCCACAACCTCATCACGAATGGATCCCTACACCCCAAAACTTCACGATTTGGGCGTTATTGCCACCATCGGTAAGGGCGAGCGCAGTCCCGAAGTGCTGGATTCGATAAAAAGAAACGGCGCTGTATATCTTTGTGCTATAGGCGGTGCGGGTGCAGTTGCCGCAATGCACATAACCGAATGTCGGGTTGTTGCATTCGATGACCTCGGCTGTGAATCGGTAAAACTGCTTACATTTAAGGATTTTCCGCTTATTGTCGGCATTGATTGTAACGGCAACACCATTTTTAAATAACCGTGAATTTCTTTTTGCACTTGGCAAAGGAAAGATTAGTGGTATAATAATATCAAACTTAAAATTTATTTCTGCCACCGGGTAGATTAAGCGAAAGCATTTGTTGCACATCGTTAGGTCTTTGAAGATGTGCCGACAGGTGCTTATTTTTTTCGGAGGAACTGATATGCTGTCAAAAAAATTATTATCACGGATTCGTTATTTTGAAAAATCGGAAATTGCATTGTGGTGTATTTCGATTCTTTTTATCACCGTCTCATTTTGTTGGTTTGACAGAAAAAACTATTTAACCCTTACCGCTTCCGTAATTGGGGTAACATCATTGATTTTCAATGCCAAAGGTAATCCGTTCGGTCAATTGCTTATGGTTATCTTCAGCATATTATACGGTATTATTTCATTTACCTTTTCTTACTACGGAGAAATGGCAACCTATTTGGGAATGACCGCTCCGATGGCGTTTTTTTCATTGATATCATGGCTGAAAAATCCGTATGACGGTAACAAAAGCGAAGTGAAGATAAACCGATTAAACCGTAAGGAAATTATTTTTATGATAATTCTAACGGCAATAGTTACATTTGTTTTCTATTATATATTAG
>CAZGRC010000064.1:0-6572 GCA_964528125.1 uncultured Ruminococcus sp. | reverse complement strand
GAGGGTATTAAGTTCAAAGAGGTTCGTGTTATTGACGCGGACGGTTCGCAACTTGGTATTCTTCCCATCGCCAAGGCGTTGGATGCGGCATACGCAAAGGACCTTGACCTTGTTAACATTTCGCCTAATGCACAGCCGCCTGTCTGCAAGATAATGGATTACGGTAAGTACCGTTTTGAACAGGCAAAGCGTGAAAAAGAAGCGAAAAAAAATCAAAAGACTTTTGAAATCAAGGAAATTCGTTTGGGACTCAGCATTGACACACACGATTTTGAAACAAAGGGCAACCATGCCATCCGCTTTTTAAAAGACGGTGACAAGGTAAAAGTTTCCATTCGTTTCAGGGGTCGTGAACTGGGTCATCCTGAGATAGGCTATGATACTATGGAACGTTTTGCACAGTATTGTGCGGAGGTTTCGGTGGTTGAAAAAGCTGCAAAAATGGAGGGGCGCAATATGCTTATGTTTTTGGCCCCCAAATCCGGTAAATAAAAATATTGGGAGGATAATAAAATGCCTAAGATTAAAACACACAGCGGTGCAAAAAAGCGCTTTAAACTCACAAAAACCGGCAAGGTTAAGCGCGCACACGCCTACAAATCACACATTCTCAACAAAAAAACAACGAAGCGTAAGAGAAATCTTCGCAAGACGGTATGCGCCGATGCAACAAATGTAGCGGCAGTAAAGAAAATGATTCCGTATAAATAATTAGTGGAGGTTACTTAAACAATGGCTCGTGTAAAAGGTGCGTTGGCAACACGCAAAAGAAGAAAAAAAGTATTAAAACTTGCTAAAGGTTATTTTGGCGCAAAATCCAAACTCTTTAAAACCGCTAAAGAAGCGGTTATGAAGTCCGGAAATTATGCTTATATCGGTCGCCGTCTTAAAAAGCGCGATTTCCGTCGTCTTTGGATTACCCGCATTTCCGCAGCTGCAAAAATGAACGGTATGAACTATTCGACATTTATCTGCGGTCTTAATAAAGCAGGGGTTCAAATTAACCGCAAGATGCTTGCTGATATCGCTGTTAACGATGCAAAGGGATTTGCAGATCTTGTAAAAACAGCACAGAAAGCACTGTCCAAATAATTTTATCTCGCCCAAGAATTTACTTGGGCGAATTTTTGCTTTTCGGGAGGGGATATCCGTGGCTGAATTTACCGAAATTTCCGCGCGTGAAAACAAACTCATAAAACAGGTGAAACATCTGCAAACATCGGCTCGCGCCCGCAGAGAAAGCGGCCTTTTTGTCTTGGAGGGACTGCGCATTTGCGATGATGCACGCGAAAACGGCGTTGTTTTTGAAAGGTTTATCGTGTCGCGCACGGCAATCGGAAAATACGCCGAAGAAGTGTCGGAATTTGCCGAAATTTCCGCGGCAAATTTTATTTTGACGGATGCACTTTTCAAATCCGTTGCAGATACCGATTCGCCACAGGGTATAATGGCAGTTGCGCGCATTCCCGAAAACAAAACGGCGATTCGGCGCAAAGGCAGATATATTGCACTTGAGAATATTGCCGATCCGTCAAACCTCGGTGCGGTGGCACGCACTGCGGAAGCGCTCGGTGCCGACGGCATCATACTCACATCGGGCGGTTGTGACCCGTACAGTCCCAAATCTTTGAGGTCGTCTATGGGAACGTTGCTTCGTATGCCGCTTTTTATTACCGATGATATCTGCGCCTTGGCAAAGGAATATCAGTTGCGCACACTTGCCTGCGTGCCGGACAGCGGCGCCGTGAGTATTGCCGATGTTTCATTTTCTGACGGCGATGTTTTGCTGATTGGAAACGAGGCAAACGGCTTGAGTGAAAAAACGATTGAAAATTCGAATATGAGGGTCACTGTTCCGATGACGGGTCGTGCGGAATCGCTTAATGCGGCAGCTGCCGCCGCCATAGTGATGTGGGAAATGCTGAAAGGCGAAAACATATGACCGATATCCGTGCTCTTATCCGACTTCAGGCGGCTTTCTCCATCGGCAACCGAGAGGCATACGGCATATACTGTATTGCACGTGAAAACGGATTTTCCTGCGAAGACCCGAATGCTTTGTTTGATAAAAAAATAATAACATCGGCACAACATAAACGCATTTCGGGAATTGACATTGCCAAAGCACAGAAAATTCTTGACGATTGTGCCGAAAAAGGGATACGTCCGATATCTATCGAATCTCCCGAATATCCCGAACGCCTTCGTAATATTCCGTTGCCGCCCTTGGTATTATATATCAAAGGTGATTTACCCGATATCGATAATGAACCCGTTTTCTGCATTGTGGGACCGCGAAAGGTTTCGGAATTCGGCAAAAAAGCGGCATATTCGCTGGCTAAAAGGCTTGCAGGTGCGGGATTTATAATAGTCAGCGGAGGTGCACTCGGCAGTGATACATACGCCCATGAGGGCGCATTGCGCTCCGGCGGCAGAACAATTGCCGTGCTCGGTTGCGGAATAGCCTATGATTACCTACCTGAAAACCGTGAACTGCGGCAACGCATTTCCGAAAACTGCTGTCTTATAAGCGAACATCCGCCATACGCGCCGACCACACGCTATTCTTTTCCCGTAAGAAACAGAATTCTCGCGGGGCTTTCCCTCGGGACGGCGGTTGTCGAAGCGGGCACCAAAAGCGGCGCGCTTATCACGGCACGTCACACAAACGAGCAGGGTAAAGAAGTTTTTGTTGTTCCGGGCAATCCGACCCTGCCGCAGTATAAAGGTTCAAATGCACTGCTTCGTGACGGTGCAAGCCCGCTTATCGACGCTTCGGATGTTTTTAATGTATATATTCCGCTTTTCCACGATAAAATAGACCTTGAAAGAGTGTTTGAACCCGAACGAAAAAAAACAAAAAAAGTTAAATTAACTCTTTCAAAAGAAGCGGAAATAGTATATAATAGTTTAGATAGGCAAAAATTCACCGTGGACGACCTTGAAAGTACGGGTCTTGATATCGATGTGTTGCTTTCGGCAATTACCGAACTTGAGATGGCGCACGTAATTAAGGCATTACCCGGCGGAAGTTACACGGTGTGTGAATAGATTAAAAAAGAAACATAAAGGAGTAAAGAAATGTCAAAACTTGTAATTGTTGAGTCTCCGTCAAAGATAAAGAGTGTTAAAAAATATCTTGGCAACGGTTATGAGGTTATGGCATCTGTGGGTCACATTCGTGATCTGCCAAAGTCAAAACTTGGTGTGGATGTCGATAACGGCTTCAAACTTCAGTATATAAGTATGCCCGATAAAAAGGAAGTCATAAAGTCACTTAAAGCAGCCGCCGCAAAAAGTGACGGCGTATTGCTTGCAACCGACCCCGACCGCGAGGGTGAGGCGATATCGTGGCATTTGGCTCAGATTTTGAATCTGGATATGACACAAAAGAACAGGGTTTGTTTTAATGAAATCACAAAAAGCGGTGTCGATGCCGGTATGGCGGAACCGAAGTGCATTGATTTGGCACTTGTTGATGCTCAGCAAGCGCGACGTGTGGTTGACCGAATTGTCGGTTATAAACTGAGCCCGTTTTTGTGGCGTAAGGTTAAGAGCGGACTTTCGGCAGGCCGTGTTCAAACGGTTGCACTTCGTCTTATTGTTGACCGCGAACGTGAAATCGAAAAATTCATTACCGAAGAATACTGGACAATTGATGCACGTTTGCTGAGCGGCAGACGCGTTTTTGATGCAAAGCTTTTCGGAACAGCGGACGGGAAAAAGCTTGAAAACATTCCCGATGAAGCCGCCGCAACGACAATTGTTAGTGCGCTTGAAGGTGCGGAATATACCGTTTCAAACATCAAAAAGGGTGTCAGAAACCGTCAACCGGCGCCGCCCTTTACCACCTCCACAATGCAACAGGAGGCTTCGCGCAAACTCGGTTTCACGGGTCAGCGAACAATGAAGGTTGCACAGCAACTTTACGAAGGTGTTGATATACCGGGTGTCGGTACCACGGGTCTTATCACATATATGCGTACCGATTCACTGCGCATATCCGAAGAAGCGCGAGGTGCCGCCGCGAAATATATTTCTGGTCGTTACGGCAAGGAATATCTGCCTGCAAAACCGAGATATTTCAAAACCAAAAGCGGCGCTCAAGACGCCCACGAAGCCATTCGTCCGACAGGTATTGAGCTCACTCCCGAAAAGGTCAGAGATTCACTCACCGCAGAACAGTATAAACTTTATAAACTTATTTGGGAACGTTTTGTCGCATCCCTTATGGCGGCTTGCGTTCAAGATACGGTTGCGGTTGATATTACAGCGGGTGACTATCTCTTTAAAGCGAGCGGTTATACCGTCCGTTTCGATGGATATACCGTGCTTTACGAAGAAGGTCGCGACGATGAAGATACCGACGGCGGCGTTCTGCCCGAAATGAACAAGGGTGATCTGCTTAAACTTAAAAGTTTGGAACCCAATCAGCATTTCACACAGCCGCCCGCCAGATATACCGAACCGACCCTTATAAAAGCGCTTGACGAAAACGGAATCGGCAGACCGTCAACCTATGCTCCCATAATAGCGAACATTTTGCAGCGTTCTTATATCGAACGAGAAAAAAAATCGCTTAAACCAACCGCACTCGGTACGATTGTATGCGACCTTATGGTAGAGCATTTTAAGAAAATATTCGATGTTAAGTTTACCGCCGGTTTGGAACAGAAACTTGATAAAATAGGTGCGGGCGAACTTTACTGGATAGATACTCTTGATGAGTTTTACGGTGATTTTGACGTGCTCTATAAAAAGGCAGAGTCCGATCTTGACGGTAAGCGTGTGAAGGTGCCTGATGAAGAAACCGATATCGTTTGCGAAAAATGCGGGAGAAATATGGTTATTAAAAACGGGAGATTCGGCAAGTTTCTTGCCTGTCCCGGTTATCCCGAATGTAAAAACACAAAGCCCGTTCCCGAGGATGAGGTTAAACAGCCCTGTCCGAAATGCGGTGCAAAACTTGTTAAACGCGTTTCCAAAAAAGGCAAAAAATTCTACGGATGTTCGGAATATCCCAAGTGCGATTTTGCATCTCCCGGAGTGCCCACAGGTGAAAAATGCAGTGAGTGCGGCAGTTTTATTATAAGCGGTTTGCGCGGAAGAAAATACTGTATGAATTCAGAATGCCCGACACGCGCAAAAAGCGAAAAAAACACAAAGAGTAAAGAAAATGAATAAACTGACTGTAATCGGTGCGGGGCTTGCGGGTTGTGAAGCGGCGTGGGCGGCGGCAAATACCGGTGTGAGTGTTGAACTTATCGAAATGAAGCCGCTGAAACGTACCCCCGCACACAAAAGCGATAATTTTGCGGAACTTGTTTGTTCAAATTCTCTTAAAGCCGCACGCATTGATTCTGCGGCGGGACTTTTAAAAGAAGAAATGCGAAGAATGGGTTCAATTTGCCTTGAAGCCGCCGATACGTGCCGCGTTGCGGCGGGCGGTGCACTGGCTGTAGACCGTGATGTTTTTTCCGATTATATAACGAAAAAAATCAAATCGCATAAAAACATTACCGTGAAATACGAAACGGTGGAAAAGGTGCCGACTGACGGTGTTACGGTCATTGCGACGGGTCCTCTTACGGACGGTGCCTTGGCGCAGGATATCGAACGGCTTTTAAAACATAAGAGTTTGAGCTTCTACGATGCCGCCGCACCTGTTATTACTGCCGAAAGTATTGATTTTTCCCGTGCGTTTTTCGCATCACGCTATGACAGAGGAGATAACGATTATATAAACTGTCCGTTCAGCAAAGCAGAATACGAAGCGTTTCACACCGAACTGGTAAATGCCGAGGTGGCACCGCTTCACGATTTCGATAAACCGTTGACGGTTTATGAGGGCTGTATGCCCATTGAAGTATTGGCAAAAAGGGGAAACGATTCAATACGCTTCGGTCCTATGAAACCCGTCGGACTTCGCGACCCCGCCACAGGACACCGCCCGTGGGCGGCGGTTCAACTTCGGCGTGAAAATGCCGAAGGCACACTCTACAATCTGGTAGGATTTCAGACAAATCTTAAATTCGGTGAACAAAAACGCGTCTTTTCGATGATACCCGGACTTTCAAATGCGGAATTTGTGCGATACGGTGTTATGCATCGCAATACGTTTATCGATTCACCGAGGGTGCTTGCCGAAAATCTCTCACTGAAAACCTATCCCGAAATATTTTTTGCGGGACAAATTTCAGGTGTGGAGGGTTATATGGAATCTGCGGCAAGCGGAATAGTTGCGGGTATAAACGCGGTGCGCTTTATTCGCGGAGAAAAGCCGATTATTCTTCCGAATTTTTCAATGACAGGTGCACTGCTCGGATATATCTGTGACAGCGAAGTTGTGAATTTTCAACCTATGGGTGCGAATTTCGGAATACTTCCGCCGCTTGACACGCTTATTAAGGACAAGCGCGAGCGGTATGCGGCGCTGTCGAAAAGATCACTTGACCTGTTTGATTCAAATTTTAAGGAGTGTTGAAAATGAGGATAGTAATTGACGCTTTCGGCGGAGATAATGCACCGCTTGAAATCGTAAAGGGTGCGGCACTTGCATCCGATGAATACGG
>CAZGRC010000063.1:0-6638 GCA_964528125.1 uncultured Ruminococcus sp. | reverse complement strand
GGCATAATCTATATTGATGAAATCGATAAGATTGCCCGCAAATCGGAGAATGCTTCCATCACACGCGATGTAAGCGGTGAAGGTGTTCAACAGGCGCTTCTCAAAATAATCGAAGGCACAGTTTCAAATGTTCCTCCGCAGGGCGGAAGAAAACATCCGCAACAGGAATTTATTCAAATTGATACAACCGATATACTGTTTATCTGTGCAGGTGCATTTGATGGCATTGAAAAGGTTATCGAAAAGCGTATCGGCGGCGGAAGTTTGGGCTTCGGCGCCGAGGTGAGATCGCCTAAAAGTGTGGAAGCACAGGCGGTTGCAGAGGATGCCTCGCATCAGGATTTGGTTAAGTTCGGTCTTATTCCCGAACTTGTCGGTCGTCTGCCAGTTATTACCACACTTAAAGGTATGGATAAGGAGACACTAGTCCGCATTATGACCGAACCGCGCAATTCGGTTATCCGTCAGTATCAGGCTATGTTTAAAATGGACGGTGTCGAACTTGAGTTTGTAGCCTCCGCATTGGAATGCATTGCCGACCTCACAATCGAACGTAAAACCGGTGCGCGCGGACTTCGTTCTATAATTGAAGGTGTGCTTCAAAATATTATGTTTGAAACCCCGTCGGACGATACGATAAAGCGTATTGTCATCACCGTCGATACAGTGAACGGCGGCGAACCGATTATCGAGCGCAAGTAAAATTTAATATATTTAAAACTAACGGAGATATGAGTGTCGGTTTTTGATATGGCTTTGTATCTTCGTTTTTTTTTTAAGGATTAGGTGAATACATATGAGCGAAATTATGAAGATTATTGAAGAATTTAAATGCGATTGCCCCTGCGGTGTAAAGCATGAAACCGCTATCCGCGATGTCAGGGTCGGAAGAGGTCTCGTAAACAGCGTCGGAGAAATTTTGAAAGAGAATAATTTCCCAAAGAAAATACTTTTTGTTACAGATAAAAACGCGCTTAAAGCATCGGAGGGAATTGTTGAAAGCCTTACGGGTTTTGATATTGAATATAAAATTTATGATGATATGCGCATTGCAAGACTTGCCGATACTGAAGATATTGTTAAACTTATTGACGGCAGAGATATCGCTGTTTTGTCTGTCGGCAGCGGTTCCGTAAATGACCCTTGCCGTTATGCTACTGCTCTTGCAAACAAACCGTTCTGCATTTTTGCGACTGCACCTTCAATGGACGGCTTTGCTTCTTACGGTGCACCGCTTGTAAATCACGAAGGATTCAAATACAGCTATCCCGCAAAAAGTCCGGAAGTTATAATCGGGGACACCGAAATTCTTGCTGCCGCACCCGTCCATCTTAAATCTGCGGGATTCGGTGATATGATATCGAAATACACCGCACTTGTCGATTGGCGGATATCGTCTCTGCTTACGGGTGAGATATACTGTGAGCGTGTTGCCGCACTTACCCGCAAGGCAATTGACGATTTGATGAATCTGGCAGATAAGGTTACGGTCAAGGATCCCGAGACCGCAGGCAAAATTTTCGAATCATTGTTGCTTACGGGTATTGGAATGAGCTTTACTCAGAATTCCCGTCCTGCTTCGGGTGCCGAACATATTATCGCTCATCTTATCGACTGCAAGGAAATCGCAGAGGGTAAAATGCCCAATTTCCACGGGGAAGATGTTGGTGTTTGCACACTTGAAACACTGAAAATTTATAATGCCCTTGCCGAAAACAAGTCGGTGAAAGCTAAACGTGAGCAGAACGATTGGGATGATGTTTTTGCTTATTACGGAAATATGGCGGACGATGTACGTTCGCTTAATACCCCCGACACGATAACCGATTCCGTTGACCCCAAAGACATTGAGGAAAAATGGTCTGAAATTTGCGAAATAATACACAGTGTTCCTTCTTTTGAAGAATGTCGCGCAGCAATGCAAAAAGCCGGTTGCAAGATTACCGTTGAGGATATCGGTAAAAAGCAGGAGTTTTTTGACGAATGTGTTAAGTATTCACCCTATATGCGCCGTAGACTCACACTGCTTCGTATGATTGATATGATTGAAGTTTAATATTCTATTGTTTGAAATCTCAAAATACAGAAAAGGACTGCAATTTATCCATGTGACGGATGAATTGCAGTCCTTTGAATTTCCGTTATACCGATTGTGCGGCACTTGAAACCGTATTATTTGGTTCTTTCGGCTATAATTCCGCGAAGTGCTGCGGGATCAAAAATTTCGGGTTTGAAGTTTTCGACATATTCCAAAATTTCGTCGGCACTGTCACTTATAAAAATCAATGAAAGGTTTTCTTTTTTCATAAAGTTCTTTTCTGCAGTTTTGAGAAGCATTTCGTAAAGCGGATCAAAATAGCCGTTTATATTATAGAGGACAATCGGTTTTGTATGGCGACCCAACTGTCTGAGAGTCATAATTTCAAAAAATTCGTCATAAGTTCCAATGCCGCCCGGTGTTACCAAAAAGGCATCGGAACGGTCTTCCATAATCTGTTTGCGTTCGCGCATAGTTTCGGTGTAAACAATTTCGGTGCAGTGCTCAAAAAGAACGCCGTCTACCTGAAAAAAGGAGGGTGCAATTCCGATTAGTTTTCCGCCGCCGCTGTGAACACCGCGTGCAACGGCGCCCATCATACCGTGAGCACCGGCACCGAAAACAAGACCGTGACCCGCCGTTGCCATTTTTTTGCCCAGTTCTTCACCAGCGGTCATATAAGATGCATCAATCGCATCTGAAGCTGCGCCGTAAACACAAAAATTCATTATACTGTTCCTCCAATCAAAATTTTGCCGTCCAAAACGGCACTTATAAGGTTTTCACACGAATATTCAAGTCGAAGTGAAAAGAACGGTTGCATGGGATTTTCAATAAGTTTAAGGAAGATTTTATCGCCCTCCCAAATCGGCAGTGAATATATTTCGTCTTTGTCAACCCAACACAGTTCACCCTCGTCGCAGTCGGTAATAGTGCCCGTAAAGCCGTTTGCGGTGAAAATATGCATATATTCGGTTTCCCATTTGTCCGACACAAACGTGACGATTCCGCGGTATCGACAGGAGGTAAGTGTGAGCCCCGTTTCTTCAAAAACTTCGCGGGCATTTGCCTGCTCGGGACTTTCTTTGTCCTCAAAACCGCCTCCTATACCGACCCATTTATCGTGATTGAGGTCGTTTTCTTTTTTTACACGGTGCAACATAAGATAACAGCCGTCTTTTTCAATATGGCAGAGGGTTGTGTTGCGCATTATTCTTCCTCTCCGGTTCTCCCCGCAGCGAATTCGATTGCTTTGTCTCTGTCCTCGTCGCCGCGATATCCCTCAAGATAGAATATGTTTGTGTCTTTGTTTTTGGAATCGAAAATATTATTATACTGAATCTTTTCATACTCATCCAGTATATTTGCATATTGAGAAGTGTCACTCCAACGGTAGTAGATTCCCTCGGCATCAATATATCCGACGGTATCAATAACAGGAATTTTTTCGGAAAGTTTGAGCAGATATTTATTATAATCGGTGAGTTTAACACCCGCAGTTTTTAAAACATAACTTGAAAGATAGTTTGAACTGAGACGGTCTATATACTGCTCCTCAATGTCAAAGTTGGCCCAGATGATAAACGGTGTTGTATGACGTTTCTGTTCCTGCTCTATAGTGAGATTTGAAAGGTCGCTGACACCGAGCGCTTCTGCAATAAATTTGGTTTCAACCGAGGGCTGATGGTCACCGAACATACAAATCACAGTGGGTTCGTCAACATTTCCAAAATAATTTATAAGTTCTTCAAATGCCGCATCGCTTGCCTTGACAAGGGACAAATAGCGATTTGTTTTGGGGTAGTTTGCCGCGGTGGAGGTGAGGTATACCGATTCGTTAAAGTTTACACAACTCTGGGTATAAGCGCCGTGGTTTTGCATTGTGACGTTAAAGACATAGTACGGTTTTGATTTATCGCGGTTTTCGTAATCTTCGATTATCATTTTATAGTTGTAGGAATCGCTTATATATTGCCGCAAAAACATATTTCTGCCGGGGTAATAGCGGTCGGCAAGTTCCTGAAGATAATTAGGTTGACTGCCTTTTTGGACAAATTCTTCCATTATGGAAATATCAAGCAGGTTTTCAAGGCTTAAAAATTTGTTGAATCCCATATTTTCATAAACGCTGACACGGTTCCAACCGCTGGCGTAATAGGGGTGCAGTGCAAGGGAAGAATAACCCTGACCTTCAAGGGTTGAAGTAAGGCTTGCAATCGGATTATCGATATAAAGCATATAGGCATTACTGCCGGACGGCAAAAATGCGGTTGTATGACCTGTTAAAAACTCAAACTCGGTGTTAGAGGTTCCCGCACCGATAACAGGCACAAAAAGATTGCCTTTTACGGTGTTTTCGGTAAGACTGCGCATAAACGGCATATAGTCTTGATTGGTGGTGAAGTTGCCCAAAACCGAAAGGTCGGAAAGCGATTCGTTCATAATGCAGATTATATTCGGGGAATTTTCGGCGGCAACGGGTGCATCTCCGTTATCGTCATCATCGACAACACTGGCAACCAAATCACCGACATTATCAGGATGGTAACCGCTGGGTACGGACATATAAAGATATTTTGTGTTGCAGAAAAAGCTGAAAGCAAAGCCGTAGTTGCGATAGCCGCGAGCCTGATTCCAAAAGTCGGGTTTGACACCCATATCCGCAAAAATCGAAGTGAAATAAAAGATTATCATTATAACCGCAAAGGATGAACCCATAAACGTACGGGTGATGATTTTGGTTATAAGTTTGATTTTCGGGGTTTTTATGCGTATTCCCAAAACAATCAGGAAAATAAATATCAGGGAAGACGCAACAATGTTATAGGTCAGGCGATATGTGTATGTATTGGCAACATTCGCCGCAGTTGTGATGCTTAAAAAATCCATAGGAATAAAGGGCGTCCCTCTGAATTCCATAATATAGCAGTGCGCCAAAGCAAGACCGTAAAGCGGTGTGTTGACGGCGATAATGCTTGCACGCAGACTGCCGCTGACGGCAAAAACAAAGAAATAAAGCAATAAAATCAAGATGTAGTTGGCAACGAAACCGAGATATGTCATATTGTAAATAAATATACCGTTAAGACATTCGGTCATTGTGATGGTAATAAACGGCAAAATCGGAATGAGGGCAAAATGCCATACCTTGTTTACAATATTGCTCTTAATATTAAGGGTAAATGCGACAAGTGCGCCGATAACAAGCGGCATAAGCAGGCAAAATGCCAAAAGCAACCATTTTTCCTTAAAAGACTGCTCCGTAAAAGCGCGATGGTCAACAACAACCGCGGTCATCAAAACGGTGCCGATTATTACTCCGAGTATGCGCGAGCGTTTGGTTGATGTGAGTTCAACCCTGTCTGCAATAATATGCGGCAGGGTGTGAGAAACAAATCCCGCCGCAGAATTAAAAGCGTGGGGGACAAGGGTTAAAAAAAAGTAACGAAGTATATTTAAAATTCCGGATTCTTTCATAAGTTTTAATGCGACCTTTCGATGTTTGGAAAAGCAGACGGTAAAATACGCAGTGAAGGCGAACACTCTGCTTTAACCGATTTGTTTACTATGATGCGGACACCTTAAAAATAAGCGTTTTTGTCGGTATAAATTTTGTTGTATATGGATATTATATCACATTTTTCGAAAATTACAAGTATATTTGCCGTTTTTATAGGTTTGCTATTGATTTTTTGCGGGTCATATGATAAAATATAATCTGTATAATAATGTTATTAAAAGGGCGCCGTTATGTGCTCTGAAAGACAAGGGGTATTGATTCAAGTGTACGATAGTATTCCGCAAGGTCTCAATTTTGTTGAGCAGGAAAAACGCATTGAAAAATTTTGGGAAGACGAAAAAATCTTTGAAAAAAGCATTAAAGAACGCGAAAACGGTGAGCCTTATGTTTTTTATGACGGTCCTCCGACCGCCAATGGCAAGCCGCACATCGGCCATGTTTTGACACGTGTTATTAAGGATATGATACCGCGCTACCGCACAATGAAGGGATATATGGTTCCCCGTAAGGCGGGTTGGGACACGCACGGTCTTCCGGTTGAGTTGGAAGTTGAAAAGCTTCTCGGTCTTGACGGCAAGGAACAGATTGAAGAATACGGTCTGGAACCATTTATCGACCACTGCAAGGAAAGTGTGTGGAAATATAAAGGTATGTGGGAAGATTTTTCCAAAACCGTCGGTTTCTGGGCGGATATGGATAATCCTTATGTAACATACAACAACGATTTTATTGAGTCCGAATGGTGGGCACTCAAGCAGATATTCGATAAGGGGCTTTTGTACAAGGGTTTTAAAATCGTTCATTATTGTCCGCGTTGCGGAACACCGCTTTCGTCGCACGAAGTTGCGCAGGGCTATAAAAACGTAAAAGAGCGCAGTGCCGTTGTACGCTTTAAGGTTGTCGGAGAAGATGCATATTTTCTCGCATGGACAACTACACCGTGGACACTGCCTTCAAACGTTGCGCTTTGCGTAAATCCCGAAGAAACATATTGCAAGGTAAAGGCGGCGGACGGCTATACCTATTATATGGCAGAAGCGTTGCTTGACACGGTTCTCGGCAAACTTGCAACCGACGACA
>CAZGRC010000062.1:0-6647 GCA_964528125.1 uncultured Ruminococcus sp. | reverse complement strand
CTTTTCAGGTGGGCTTTATCGGGCATTTCGGTGAATGGCATTCGGAAACCGAGCCCAAAGCCGACCGCACGGCGGTTATAACCGCATTTGCCGACAAACTTTTGCCGAGCGGGGTTTATTCGCAGGTGAGAATGCCCGCTTACAAAGATTTTTTGGCAGATTCAAACAGCAAAAAATCAATGATAGGGTTCCATCTTGACAGCTTTTTCGGTATAATGGACGGAACGGAGCTCGGAAGCTCGGCTTACAGCTACGGACTTCCTCAGTGGCAAAAACAGGAAACCGAGGGTGCATATACACCAAATGATGCCGAGCTCTATTATTGGGGACAGTTCTGCTATATGGGAAAATATTCCGAGGGTTACGGTTCGGCAATTGCGGCAAGTCAGTTGAAACTTACGACATTTAGCGCGCTAAACGGTTATCTTGACCAAAGCATTTATGCCGACAGCTGTATGAATTATTGGAAAAAACTTCCTGTCACGGAAAATTGGCTTAAATACAACAATTTGTCGGTGAGCGCCGGTTGGTTTAAAAACAATGACGGTTCGACGGTTGGCAGAAATGTGTATGAATACATAAGAGATTATTTGGGATATAGGTTGAGTGTGGATAGCATTTCCGTTTCGGAAAATTCAAAAGGCATAAATGTGGATGCCGCACTTGTGAATTACGGTTTTTCCGCGGCGTTTAACCTTTCCTCGCAAATCGTATTGCTTGACCGCAATAATAATGTTGTAAGCACCGCCGATTTCGGCAATCCCGAACAGTGGTACGGCACAAATCCAAATGCGGCACCGGACGGCACTTTGATTAAACACAGTGTGACGGCAACGCTTCAAAAACCGGCAAAATCCGGACAGTATAAAATTGCGCTACTGCTTAAATCAAAATCGGGCGCAACCGCACGGCTGGACAACAATGTACCGTATGAAAGCGGTTATAATATTCTTCATAAATTTGATTACTGAGGTGAAAAGATATGAAAGTGAAAGCGTTACGCGTTATTCCGGGCGACGTGCCCGATCCTACCATAATCCGTGACGGGGAATGGTTTTATCTTACCTGTTCTTCGCTCAGGTATTATCCGGGACTGCTCATATACCGCTCAAAAAATTTAACGGAATGGGAACCTGTTTGCAGAGCACTCAACAAAAATTTGGGTGATATATGGGCGCCCGAGCTTGTAAAAAGAAACGGTAGGTATTATATTTATTTCCCCGCCTATAAAAACTATGAAACACGAAACTATGTCATTTGGTCCGACAGAATCGACGGCGGTTGGAGTGAACCCGAATATATCGGCGTAAACTATATGATAGATCCGGGGTTTGTTACCGACGGCAAGGATTGCTGGATTTATTTTAACGAGTCACGGTGCGGAAAACTTGATTCGGACGGACTTCACATCACCGAAAAACCCGTCCAGATGAAAGAACCTTGGCAATATCCCGAAGATTGGAAAACCGAGGGTATGTGCGATGAATCGCCGAAACTTTTTTATAAAAACGGATATTATTATATGATTACGGCGCAGGGTGGCACGGCGGGACCCGCTACCTCACATATGGCCGTGTGTTTCAGAGGCGAAACACCGCTAGGAAAATGGGAGGTTTCACCCTATAATCCTGTGATTCATACATATTCCGCCGAGGAAGAATGGTGGTCAACAGGTCACGCAACCTATTTTGAGGATGAAAACGACGACGGATATTTTGTTTTTCACGGGTACGAAAAGGGAAATCACAATATGGGACGTCAAATTTTGCTGTGCCGTGCAAAATGGACCGAAGACGGTTTCCCGATTGCAGAGAAAATTGAGAAAAAGCCCCTCAAAATCCCCGATTTTTATGACGATTTCAAAGACGGAGACCTTGATATAAATTGGTCTTTTTACGGTGAGTATGACCCGGAAAGATTTAAAATTGATTCGGGACTTTGCCTTAACTCCTGTGGAAATCGCCTTGCAGATAGCAGACCGCTCACGGTGAACGGACGTTTTAAAGACTATGAAGTTGAAGTGTGTGTTGAACAAATATCCGAGAACGCTTCGGCGGGAACGGCGCTTTATTATAACGAAGATGTAAACCTTGGAATATACGTGCAGCGGAAAACGGTATATGTGTCATATCTCGGAGAAATAACCCCGTTTGCCGAAATTGCATCCGAAAAGGTGCATTTCAGAATCATCAAATCAAATCAGCGTGCACAGTTGTTTTACAGCGAGGACGGGACTGAATATCACCGTTTTGCAAAAGATTTCGATGTCGGTTCGTTTGAACATAACGTTCACAAGGGATTTTTGTCCTGTAGGCCGTCACTTGTCTGTTTCGGTGAGGGAAAAGCAGTTTTTAAGAAATTTTCTTATTTTGAAATTTAAAAACGCTATATTTTTAAGAACGGAGAATATTTATGAAAAAAACAATTAAATTCGGAATGATAGGTTTTGGTGCGCGCGGAACGGGACTGCTTAAAGACGTTCTTGTCGAGATGCATAAAGAGGCTGTTCTGCTTACCGCTGTTTGCGATATATACTCCGACCGTGCAGAAAACGCGGCGGACATTGTGGAAAAGGCGGGGTATGCAAGACCTTTTGTTACCACCGATTACAAAGAGGTACTGAAAATTGCCGACCTTGATGCCGTTCTTATAAGCACGTCTTGGGAAGCACATATCGAAATTGCGGTTGCCGCAATGAAAGCAGGGCTTTATGTCGGTCTTGAAGTCGGCGGAGCATATAACATCGAAGATTGTTGGGAACTTGTCAACACCCACGAAAAGACGGGCGTACACTGTATGTTGCTTGAAAACTGCTGTTACGGAAAAAGCGAAATGATGACACTCAATATGGTAAGACTCGGTGTTTTGGGTGAAATTGTTCACTGTGAGGGCGGATACCATCACGACCTGCGTCAGGAAATTGCCGACGGCAAGGAAAACCGCCATTACAGGCTTAGAAATTATATAAACCGAAACTGCGAGAATTATCCTACGCATGAACTCGGTCCGATAGCAAAAATACTTGATATCAACAACGGCAACCGACTTGTAAGTCTCACTTCGTTTTCTTCTTGCGCCAAGGGTCTGCACGAATATGTTGTTGACCGAAAGGGCGCCGGCCATCCGCTTGCAAAGGTGAATTTTGCACAGGGTGACAATGTTGTGACCGTTATTAAATGCGTTGGCGGCGAAACAATCGTTATAACCCTCGATACGACATTGCCGCGTGCCTATTCCAGAGATTTTACCGTTCGCGGAACCAAGGGCGGTTATTTCGGTGCAAACGACAGTTTCTTCCTTGATAAAGAGCATGAAAGTTATGAATGGAACAGTAAAGGTCTTTGGGGAAATGCCGAAAGTTATGAGGAAAAATATATGCATCCCGTCTGGAAAGAGTATGAACCCCGTGGTGGACACAGCGGTATGGATTGGCTTGTTTTACATGCTTTCTTTGAGGCGGTAAAAGACAACAAACGCCCGCCTGTTGATGTTTACGATGCGGCAACCTATATGTGTATTGCGGCGCTCAGCGAACAGTCGATTGCAAAGGGTTCGGTTACGGTGGATATTCCGGACTTCACAAGAGGGAAATGGTATCAGCGCACGGATATCTGCGATTCGTATTACAATCTTGATAAAATCAAACCTTATGAAGAACTTTATTGATACGGAGATTTAATGAAAATGAAATTACCAGTACTTTTCAGTGACCATATGGTTTTGCAGAGAAATAAACCCATAAAAATATGGGGTGAGGGGACGGGCGCTGTTACTGCCGAACTTGACGGCACCGTTGTTCGCACCTATGTTTCAAACGGAAAATGGAGTTTGGTTATGCCCTCGAAACAGGCAGGAGGTCCTTATACTCTTAAAGTCAGCGACGATAACGGCAGTGTTACCGTTTCGGATGTGTATATAGGCGAAGTTTGGATAGCCTCGGGTCAGTCCAATATGGAAATGATAACATTTACCGCGCAGGACGGATTTGAAACTGCGGCAAAGTTCGGTAACAACGATAAAATCCGCTTGTTTACCGTTCCGCGCCGCACAACACCCGAATTTAACGGTTATAACTGGCATTTTGAAAGCGTAAAAGCAGAAGAAACCCCGTGGGGCATTTGTACCGAAGATGCCGCACTGCACTTTTCAGCCATAGGTTTTTATTTTGCCGCACGTTTGCAGGCAGAACATGGTGTTGCCGTGGGAATTATCAGCTGCAATTACGGTGGTTCAAGGATAGAGGCGTTTATCGAAGCCGACAGAATATTCAGCCGCAAAGAGTTTGCACATTATTACAATTGGTGTCAGGAAACACTTTCCGAACTTAATTATGATGAATATCTGAAGAACTATTATTACTGTGTGGATAAGCGCAGTAAACGTTGTGAAACGGTGAATGCAATAGATATGGTTCGGGAAATGGGAATTGAGGAATTCGGTAAAGCAGATCTGCTGGACGGCTGTCCACCACCCTCGGAATACGGTCCCAAACACTATTCGTGGCCGGGTGTTGTTTGGGAAAATATGATAAAATCCGTTATACCTTATTCTGTCAAAGGTGTTCTTTGGTATCAGGGTGAGAGCAACGCAACCAAGAGCGAATATTATTGCGGACTGTTTTCGCTTATGGTGGATTTGTGGCGACAGGCGTGGGATGATGATTTGCCCTTTATCACGGTTCAAATAACACCGCACGCATTTGCACCGGCTGCACGTATTTGGCCCGACCTGATACAGCAACAAATCAAAGCAACCCGTACCTTAGACGGCGTTTATATGGTTACAACTTCGGAACTCGGAACACACGGGAATATTCACTCTTTGCGAAAATTCCCTGTTGCGGAGCGTGTGTTCTCGGCAGCAGAAAGTCAGGTTTACGGCAAGGGTGGGGAATATTGCGGCCCCATTTACCGTGAAGCGGTCAGAGAGGGAAACAGGCTGCGCATTTCCTTTGACCACGCCGAAAGCGGTTTGAAAGTAATGCCGACAGTGTCGGAAATTTATGTTGCGGGTGAGGACCGCATATTTAAACCCGCAGATGTTGATTTTTGCGGTTCGCAACTTCTTGTTTGGAATGATGAGATTTCCGTTCCTGTTTATGCCGAAATGGGTTATAAAAACTTTTGTACAATCGATTTGTATAATAATGACGGCTTTGTGGCGGCTCCGTTTGCAACAGGAAAAATCGATTGATTTTTAATTAAAAGAATAATTGCAGAGCATATTTGTGAGAAATCCGTTTAAGAAATCACAAATATGCTCTGCTTTATTTGAAATTTATTGAATTTTTATTTGCACTCTCGATTTCACAATTTGAAACAGCGGTTCATATATCGTAAATTTTTGAATATACTAAACTTTGCAGGGGAAACGGAGTTCCGCTTTAAGTCTGCATTTTAGAGAGAACGGAGATTTGAATATGAAAAAATCGCTGTCTTTTTGGCAGTTTTCGGGCTTTGTTTTCACCGGTGTGGCGGGAACACTGCTTCATTTTCTTTATGATTGGACACACAGCCGTATCATTTCGGTGTTTTCGGCTGTAAACGAATCGACTTGGGAACATATGAAACTGCTGTTTTTCCCGATGTTCGCTTTTGCGATTTTTGAAAGTGTGTTTTTTGCCAAAGAATATAAAAATTTTTGGTGTGCAAAACTTGTCGGTGTTTTGCTCGGTCTTGTTGCAATACCGATACTATATTATTCATATACGGGAATTTTGGGTGTGTCGGCAGATTGGTTTAATATTGTAATATTTTTTATTGCGGCGGCACTTTCTTATACAATCGAAACACAGCTTATAAAGAATTCGAATTGCATTGCCGTATCTCCCGTTATTGTTATAGTTGTATTTTGTATCATTGCGGCGCTTTTTATGATTTTTACATTTGCACCGCCCGAAATTCCGCTGTTTCGGAATCCACTTACGGGCGGATATGGGTTGGTATAATTAAAGTTAAAGGAAGTAAAATATGGAAATCGTAAAGGTTATTTTGACCTCAATACTTTCTGCGGCGGCACTGTTTGTTATTGCGAAAATAATGGGACACAAGCAGATATCTCAACTTGATTTTTTTGACTATATTACAGGTATAACCATAGGCTCGATTGCCGCCGAACTTGCAACAGAACTTGAAAAACCGTGGAATCCGCTTATAGCAATGTTGGTGTACGGCGTTATAAGTGTTGCGCTGTCGGTAATTTCCGATAAAATGCCGCGAATGCGAAAATATATTAACGGCACTTCGGTAATAGTTTTTAATAACGGAAAATTTTCACGAAAAAATATGAAAAAGGCAAAACTTGATTTAAGCGAGTTTATGGTTATGTGCAGGCAAGAGGGGTATTTTAATCTCGGTGATATACAAACAGCCGTATTTGAATATAACGGCAGATTGACCGTTTTGCCGAAATCCTGCAAGCGACCCGTAAATCCCGCGGATTTGAATTTGGTGACCGAAAACGAGAAAATTTTTACCGAAGTTATAATGGACGGCAGAATACTGCACGAAAATCTTAAAAGTATGGGGGTGGATATGAAATGGCTGAATAATGAATTGAAAGTGCAGGGAGAAAAAAACGCCGAAAAAATATTCCTTGCATTATGTGACGAAAATAATCGGTTGACCGTTTTCAAAGCGGAATAATCG
>CAZGRC010000061.1:0-6670 GCA_964528125.1 uncultured Ruminococcus sp. | reverse complement strand
TAATAACTTAGTATACAGATAATGTTTATAAATTGTTTACAAAATAAAAAAGATTGTCTGTTAATATGATGAAAGTAAAAATTTTATCGGAGGTATAACCAATGATCGAAGTCAGCGGACTCAGTAAAAGATACGGTACGCATCTTGCGGTTGAAAATGTGAATTTTTCTATTGCCAAGGGCGAAGTGGTCGGCTTTCTCGGGCCTAACGGTGCGGGTAAATCCACCATTATGAATATTCTTACCGGATATCTTTCGCTTACTCAGGGACAGGTGAAAATCGACGGTTTCGATGTAACCGAAAATCCCGAGGAAGCAAAAAAACGAATCGGCTATTTGCCGGAAATCCCACCCCTTTACATAGATATGAAGGTAAGGGAATATCTTAATTTCATTTATGACCTTAAAAAGGTTAAGTTTCCGAAGAAACCCCACATTGACGAGATTCTGCGGCTTGTTAAAATCGATGATGTGCAAAACCGCCTTATCAAAAACCTTTCAAAAGGTTATCGCCAGCGTGTCGGATTTGCGCAGGCGCTTATCGGAAATCCCGATGTGCTTATTCTTGATGAGCCCACGGTCGGTCTTGACCCCAAACAAATAATCGAGATAAGGAATCTTATCGCAAAACTCGGAAAAAATCATACAATCATTCTTTCTTCACATATTCTTTCCGAAATACAGGCTGTTTGCAAGCGTGTTATCATCATAAACAGGGGACAGCTAATCGCTGATGATACGCCCGACAATCTCTCCGCAAAACTAACAAAAGACCATTCTTTGGTTGCGAGAATTGCTTGTGATGAGCAGGATATGTTTGCCGCACTTAAATCCATTAAAGGCGTTCGCCGAGTGGCATCACTCGGTCGCAAAGAAGCGGGAACATACGATTTCCATATTGTGCCCGAAGACGGTGCGGATGTACGTGCCGCAATATCACAAAGGGTTGCCGACCGCTCCAAAGCGTTGCTGTCGCTTACAAACAACGATATTTCGCTTGAACAGATTTTCCTTCGCCTTACCGAAGCCGCCGATAATGATGAGGCGCGCAGAATGCTCGGTATAACAGAGAAATCGACCGAAGAAACAAATGATTCCGTTGCCGCAATATCACCCGATGATATTGTAATACCAGAAGAAGAGGAGGGCGAAGAATAATGTCAGCAGTTTTTAAAAGAGAATTAAAGGCATATTTTTCCACGCCTATAGGTTTTATCGTACTTGCCGCATACTATTTCTTTTTGGGACTTTTCTTCTATATGATTTACGGCTACGGCAGTCCCGATACCGAAACAATTTATTTTGCGATGTCAACGGTTGTTGTTTTCTCGACACCGATAATCACAATGCGTCTTATGAGTGAGGATCGCCGTCAAAAGGTTGATCAGGCGCTTCTCACCGCACCCGTAAGTCTTACGGGCATTGTAATGGGTAAATTCACAGCCGCTATGGCGCTGTTTGCCATTTGTTTTGCACCCATGCTTATTTTTGAACTTATCGTTGCAAGTTATGTTACCGTTAATGTGCTTTCCTTTATTTACGCCACCCTCGGTATGCTGTTGCTCGGCGGTGCGCTTATTGCGATAGGTATGTTTATTTCATCTCTCACCGAAAGTTCGGTTGTGTCGGCAATACTGACCCTTGTTATCAATATTCTGGTGCTTTATATGAGCAGTTTTGCATCAATGATAAAGATAGAATGGCTGTCTGCCGCAATTGAAAAAGCCGCCTTTGTTACGGTGTTTGAAAATTTCGGAGAAAATATTTTTTCAATCGCAGATATTATTTACTTCTTAAGCATTATTGCCGCATTTGTTTTCCTGTCGGTTCGCTCGCTTGAGAAGAGAAGATGGTCCTGAAGGAGGTAAAGAAAAATGGAAGAAAATAAAGAACTTCAAACGGCAGCGAATGCCGCCGACACCTTCGAAGAGGTAACCGAAAACACCGAAATTTCGACCAAAGTTACCGAAAACGCAAAATCGGAAAAGAAAAAGGCAAAAAAGGTTAAAAACAATAAACCGAAACTCCTTAAAAATCAAGCTCTCTTTAAGCGCGGCGGATTTTCCGTTGCGATTACCGCACTTGTTCTTGTCGGCGTTATTCTTTTTAACTGGCTTGTTGCCGTGCTTGCCGACCGTTTTAATCTTGAATTCGATATGTCCGCACAAAAAGTAAATACTATGGACGAAGAGAATATCGAATATATCAAGAACATTGACTCGGAAATCGAAATAATTGTCTGTGCCAATGAAGAAGATTATACAACAAACGGTTATATGGCTTACTACGCACAGAACCTTTACAATGCAACAGGCGATAATGCTGCGGACTATTATAAGCAAACCGTAAATCTTATTAACAAATATCCCGATTACAACGATAAAATTTCGGTTCGCTATGTCGATCCGCAGACCACCGAATTTACAGAAATCACCACGAAATATTCGTCAGATTCGCTCTCCTACGGTGATTTAATCGTTACTTCAACCGTAAAAAGTAAAAACGGAACCGAAACCGAGCGCTACAAGAGAATCGGATATAAGGACATATATAATCTTACCGACGAATCAGGTTATGCCGCAATGGGCTACGGCGCATACACTGTGAGCGGTAACAACATCGAAACCGCTCTTACCGGCGCCATTGCATATGTTGCGAGCGGCGTTACAAAGAGGGTAGGAATAATTACGGGTCATTCGTCACTTAATTCCACCGCAACCTATGTTGAACTTCTTGAAAACAATAACTATGAAGTCACAACTGTCGAAGATTCCATTATCACTGAAATTTCTTCGGAACTCGATGCCGTTGTGATTGCCGGTCCCACAACCGATTTCCTCGGAAGTGAACTTGATGTTATTTCCGAATTTCTTGACAATGACGGCAAACTCGGAAAAGGTCTCATCTATTTCGGAAATGCATCGAATCCGTCGCTTCCGAATCTCAATGAATTCCTTTATCAGTGGGGAATTGATGTAAAGAACGGTATTCTTTTTGAAACCAACGGTCAAAACCATGTGTCGGACGATTCTATGACAATGGGTGTTTATGCTGCCGAGGATGATATCACATCCGATCTTAACTATTGCATAACAGGATATAACGTTCCGATACTTGCCTGCGAACCTACCGACAAATCGATAACCGTAACCCCGATTTACACAACGCTTGAATCGGTTGTTGCCGCACCCACCGGTACCGCATCGAATTGGATGGGATACAGCGATGACGATATGAACACATACAATGCCGTATTGCAGGCGGAAAAGTCCGATTATGACGATGACAATAACCTGATTTCAAGTTATGTTATGGCGTTTTCCAGTGTGGACTTTATGAGCGGTCAATGGGCGGAATATTCGCAACTTTCAAACAAGAATATTTCTCTTGCCATTACCGAACGTGCCGCAGGTATTGAGGATATGGGTATTTCCTTTGTTTCCAAAACCATAACCGATGAAAGTTATGCCGATCAAATAACCGCATCGGGTTCTACCGCGATTTTGATAATCTTTATGATACTTTTGCCGATAGTTATGATTGCAATCGGAGTTGTAATATTTATCAGGAGAAGAAATGCATAATGTCTGATTTGCCCGAAAACGAAAAAATAACCGCAACCGAAGAAAATTCGGTTGCGGAAAATGAAATTATTGATGACGGATATTCCGAGTATGAAACCATCTTCGGTGACCCGTCGGCTCATAATGATAAGCGCCCGAAATCGGCACAGGGAAACAAAAAGCGCATACTTTCGCTGATTGCGGCGTTTTTGGCTGTAGCGGTACTTGTCGGCGGAACACTTACGGTTATAAAACTTATCCCCGAAAAAGAGGACGGAGACACTTCAAGCTCCGCTTTTGAGGATATTACGGTAGTTAAAAACGAAGCGGCTGATTTGGATTCGGTTACGGTTACAAATACACAGGGAACGTTTAAATTGCTGAGTAAAACCGCCGTTCTCGAAACCAACAGTTCCAATGCAAGCAGTTCCGATAAAGACAGTGAGCCCGAGACTGAAACCACTTGGTATATCGATGGAATAAAACCCGAACTTCTCAGTCAGTCAAAACTTGAAACCGTTGCAAATGCCGCTGCACAGGTTTTTGCAACCCGCACCATTAACGGCAAAACCGCCGCAGATTGCGGGTTTGACACACCAAAGTATAAAGTTGAAGTTGCTTCGGAAAAATGCGGTGAATACACAATTCTTGTCGGTCTTGATTCGCCTGACGGCACGGGAACCTATCTCAAGCTCGATTCCGAAGACGATATTTACATTGTTGATACATCTTTTGCAAATGAGTTTGAATTTGCACTGTTGGATCTTGCCAACACCGATTCGATTGCGGGAATTTCCGTTCCGTCAGATGCCGAAGATTATGTTGATACAAACGGCTCGCTCACTACATTCGATTCACTCAGGCTTTCGGGTAAAAATTTCCCCGAAAATCTGCTCATTCAACCGAATGACAGCGACAGCGATCTTTCGACATATGCCGCTTTTGTTGTCAAAGAACCCACCAAACGTATTGCCGAGAATGTTGATGCGTTTTTAACCCTTTATCAAAGCGGTATCACCGTTTCGGGTGCATATGCATTTGATGTTGAAAGTGCCACCCTTGCAAAATTCGGTCTTAACGATCCCGACATTGTTACCGTAATGACCGCCGCAGGTGTAAGCCGCACATACAAGTTTGCAAAGCAGGCAGACGGCGATTATGCGGTTGTCGCTGATGACAGTATTATGGTTCACAAGGTTGCCGCCTCAGCTGTGACAATTGCGGATTACAAGACAGCCAATATGTACGCAACATGGGTATATCTTACCTCGATAAACGACCTTTCCAATCTTACGGTAGCACAGGGTGACGAATCCTACAGCTTTGACATTGTTTATGACGATGCCGAAGATGCCGAGGAAACCTATGTTATTACGCACAACGGCAAAAAGCTTGTTGCAAGTGATTTCCAAGATTTCTATCAGATAATCATCGGTATGGCGTGTTCCGATTTCACGGTTGACAAATCGCTTAAAGGTGATGTTGCCGCCACCTTTACCTACACATATTCCGCCGACGGTAAAAAAGATGTGGTTTCGTTTATAAAATATAACGAAACCAAGTATCAGTATTATATCAATGGCGAACCTATGGGTAAAGTGACATCCGCCGACTATAACAAGATATTTAAAAATGTCCGTCTTGTATCGCAAGGAAAAGCGGTTGTAAATTAAATATAAAACAGAAATAAAACCAAGGCACCCGAAAGGGTGCCTTGGAATTTTTTGGAATTTATAATAATTGATTTTGAAAAGTGCAGGGGACCGTTTATCAGAAGAGACCGGTGATTTTTCCGTTTTCGTCTACGTCGATTTTTTCTGCGGCGGGAACTTTCGGCAGACCCGGCATTGTGATTATACTTCCGGTAAGAACCACAATAAAGCCCGCACCGGCGGAAAGTGTAACGTCGCGTACCGTGACAGTGAAACCCTCTGGCGCGCCGAGCAGAGTGGGATCATCCGAAAAACTGTATTGTGTTTTGGCAATGCAAACGGGCATTTTGTCGCACCCGAGTTCTGTAAGACGCTTAATCTGCTTTGCCGCTGCAGGTGTAAAGTTGACACCATCGCCGCCGTATACCTTTTTAACAACGGCTTCGATTTTTTCTTCGATAGAAAGGTCGTCGGTATAAGAAAATCTGAAATCTGGTGTTTCTTCTTCGCAGAGACGTACAACTTCGCGTGCCATCTCTTCGCCACCCTTGCCGCCGTCTGCCCAAACCGTTGAAAGCACGGTGTTTACACCGAGCGCACGACATTTGTCGATAATATAATTGATTTCATTGTCGGTATCGGTGGGGAAGCGGTTGACCGCAACAACACAGGGAAGACCGTATACGTTTTTAATATTTGAAATGTGACGAAGCAGATTCGGAACACCGCGACCGAGTGCGTCGATATCCTCGCGGTCAAGTTCGGTTTTGGCAAGACCGCCGTGCATTTTAAGTGCGCGGACGGTTGCGACAATGACAACTGCCGACGGGGTGAGACCTGCCGCACGGCATTTGATATCAAGAAACTTTTCGGCACCGAGATCCGCACCGAAGCCCGCTTCGGTTATTGCATAATCCGCACAGCGCATTGCCAGACGTGTAGCGGTCACCGAGTTGCAGCCGTGTGCAATGTTGGCGAAAGGGCCGCCGTGAACAAATGCAGGTGTGCCCTCAAGGGTTTGAACGAGATTCGGCTTGATGGCATCTTTAAGTAAGGCGGTCATAGCGCCAGCAGCTTTAAGTTGTCCGCAGGTTACGGGTTCGTCATTATAGGTATATCCGACAACGATATCAGAAAGGCGCTTTTTCAAATCTTTAATGTCGCTTGCAAGGCAGAGTATAGCCATAATTTCACTTGCAACGGTAATCTGAAAACTGTCCTCACGCGGAACGCCGTTAACCCTGCCACCGAGACCGTCGGTAATAAAGCGAAGTTGGCGGTCGTTCATATCGACACAGCGTTTCCACGTGATACGGCGCACATCGATACCGAGGCTGTTTCCCTGCATAATATGATTGTCAAGCATTGCGGCAAGAAGATTGTTTGCCGCTCCTATTGCGTGAAAATCGCCCGTGAAGTGGAGATTGATGTCTTCCATAGGAACAACCTGAGCATC
>CAZGRC010000060.1:0-6945 GCA_964528125.1 uncultured Ruminococcus sp. | reverse complement strand
AACCGCGTATGCAACCGCGGTATATGTCCTGCACGGCGCGATCGTGCACAACCTCAATATAAGGCACGACGAATTTATCGGGATAGTATGTTTCGTCAAGATTTGTTTCAATTCGTTTGCGCACACTCGAGGGCGCGCCGTCTTTGGGGGTTATATCTCTTACGGTGCCGTCGGCATTGTAAGAGATATCATAAAGTGACGGAACGTAAACTCCCTCTATCTTTGCGGCTTCGCGCAAAAAATCCGCCTTGCTGCCGCCCGAATGCTTATACTTTTTATAAAGGTCAATAACCTCCAAATCGGACTTTTCGCCCTCCCCCAAAAAGAAAAGGTCAACAAAATCCGTAAGTGGTTCGGCATTGCAGGTGCAGGGTCCGCCCGCAACAACCAGCGGTGCCAAATCCTTGCGGTCACAGCACTTGAGTGGAACACCCGACAGGTCAAGCATTGACAGCACATTGGTATATGACAGCTCATACTGAAGTGTAAAACCGATAATGTCAAAATCACACACGGGATCACGGCTTTCAAGTGCAAAAAGCGGAATATCATTTTCGCGCATTACCCTCTCAAAATCAATCCACGGTGCAAAAACACGCTCGCACCAAATATCCTCACGTTCGTTAAAAAGCGAATAAAGGATCTTCATACCGAGGTGAGACATACCGATTTCGTATGTATCGGGAAAGCAAAAAGCAAATCGCACATCCACCGAATTTTTGTCCTTAATAACGCTGTTTATTTCACCGCCGGAATATCTGCCGGGTTTTTGTACGGTGAGCAGAAGTTGTTCAAGTCTTTCAGTATCCATTTTATCTCTCCGAAAATTATTCTAATATATATAATACATTACCGGACAAAAAACTTCAACTACATTTTCATTAAACTCACCACAAAAAGATAAATTGCAACTATAAACACCGAAATATTTATCTTTCCCTTAACGGCGGTATAGATTCCGACAGCCATCACAACCGCGGCAGTGGCGGCTGTCATAATTCTAAGCACACTTATCGCCTTTTCACGACCCACTCGTCCAGAAAGCAACATATAAAGCACAGTGCCGCCGTCCAACCCTTTCACCGGCAACATATTAAAGGCAAATATTATAAGATTTATCAACGCCGAAACCAGCGCCCATTCGTGTTCAAAAGTCATATAATTAACATAAAGCGCGGCAAAAACTGCTAAATTTGCGGCGGGACCGCAAAGCATTATGGCAAATTCAAGCACGGGTTTTGCCGAAAACGACCGCACAATCTGAACGCTTGCGGGAATAAGCCGTATTTTGTGCGGTGCGCAGTCTGCCGTCCACATTGCGAAAAGGTGCCCCGCCTCGTGCACAAACACCGCGAAAAAAGTCGGTATAACAAGTCCCGTGCGGTCGGTTGCAAGCATAAAAGCCAGCATTGCCGCAAAAAGGAACGATATGTAAATCTCGGTTCCGAAAAGTTTAAATTTCATCGCCGTTTACCACACCTTTGTTACTTTCTTCTCCCCAAACTTCGGAAACATCGGTTTGGCGAAGAAATCTTTCTTTATAATTTTGTTTTACATCTTCAAACAGTGCGGGAGAAAAAAGCTTCACCGCCATAAGCGTAACGATTATAACCGTTACAAAAACCGTTTGCACCACCGCCGTTGCGGCAAGAGGACTGAACTTTTTATCGGTTGTTTTTTCTTTTTCGGGTAAATCCGATTTAAATTCTGACATTTTTTGCAACTCCTTATTGTGTAATCGTGAAAAAGGTGTTATACTTATATATATTTATGAAAAGGAAGTAATTATGCCGTTTTTACCCATTACCGTCGAAGAAATGCATTTAAGAGGTTGGGATTCCCCCGATTTTATAATCGTTACGGGTGATGCATATGTCGATCATCCGAGTTTCGGCACAGCGATAATTTCCCGTGTGCTTGAACACGCGGGCTATAAAGTTTGTATAATACCGCAACCGCAAAACGATGCCGACTATCGCCGTTTCGGTAAACCGCGCCTCGCTTTTCTTGTGAACAGCGGTAATATCGATTCTATGGTAGCACACTACACCGCCGCAAAAAAGCCGCGCAGTAACGATGCATACACTGCAGGCGGCAAATCGGGTGCACGTCCCGACCGCGCCGTTATTGTATACTGCAAAGCCCTGCGGCGTATCTACGGCGATGTTGCCGTTGCTATCGGAGGAATTGAGGCATCTCTGCGCAGATTTGCCCATTATGACTATTGGGATGATACGGTGCGCCCGTCGGTGCTCATCGATTCCGGTGCGGATCTGCTTATGTACGGGATGGGTGAAAAACATATCGTCGAAATTGCCGACCGCCTTGCCGAGGGAATAAATATCCGCGATATAACCGATACACGCGGCACCTGCTATGCCGTTAAGACTTCCGACTACACACCGCAAAGTGCAAAGGAATGTCCGTCGTTTGAAGCTGTCAGCCGAAACGACAGCACCGGAAAAAGGCAATATGCAATATCCTGCCGCATTCAACAGGAAGAACACGATGCCGTGCGCGGCAAAACGGTTATTCAGCGCCACGGCAATATGATTGTGGTGCAAAATCCGCCCATGCCGCCCCTCTCCACAGAAGAAATGGACGAGGTCTATTCCCTGCCGTTCGAGCGCAATTACCACCCGTCTTATGAGAAATTCGGCGGTATTCCGGGAATTGAGGAAGTCAAATTTTCGGTAATACACAATCGCGGATGTTACGGTGCCTGCAATTTCTGTTCCATTGCCTATCACCAAGGACGGCAGATATCTTCAAGAAGTCACGACTCGGTCATAGACGAAGCCGAAAAAATCACCGAAATGCCCGATTTCAAGGGCTATATACACGACGTGGGCGGCCCCACCGCCAATTTTCGTGCGCCATCTTGTGACAAGCAGTTAAAGACGGGTCTGTGCCCCGACAGAAAGTGCCTCGCACCGAAAATCTGCCCCTCTGTTAAGGTTGACCACAGTGATTATCTTGACCTTTTGCGAAAACTGCGCCGACTGCCCAAGGTCAAAAAGGTGTTTATACGTTCGGGAATAAGATTTGATTATCTCATTGCCGACAAAAACGAAGAATTTTTCAAAGAGTTGGTCGAACATCACATAAGCGGGCAATTAAAGGTTGCCCCCGAACACTGTTCACGCGAAGTTTTAAAGCGTATGGGCAAACCCGATGCAGATGTTTACCGCCGATTCAAAAAGCGTTTTTACGAGCTCACCGAACAGGCGGGCAAAAAACAGTTCCTTGTACCCTATCTTATGTCATCACATCCGGGAAGCACACTCAACGATGCAATAGAGCTTTCTCTGTTTTTAAAGCGTGAGGGGCTTCATCCCGAACAGGTTCAGGATTTTTATCCGACACCGGGAACCGTTTCAACCTGTATGTTTTATACCGGACTCGACCCTTATACTTTAGAGGAAGTTTATGTCCCGCGCACACCGCGCGAGAAGGCACAACAGCGTGCTCTGTTGCAGTATTACCGTCCCGAAAACCGCGCACTTGTGTTGGAAGCACTTAAAAAAGCAGGGCGCACCGACCTTATCGGAACCGGCAAAAACTGTCTTGCCGCACCCGAACGCGCGCCGTCGGTTATAAAGGGCAATGCGGTCACCGCAAAGAAAAAGAAGACCATACGAAATATTCACAAACCTAAAAAGGCGGGAAAGAAATGACAAAAATCGCAGTCGGAATGAGCGGCGGTGTTGACAGCAGCACTGCGGCGGCATTACTTTCGGAACAGGGATTCGACGTTGTCGGTTTAACACTTAAACTTTGCACGGGGCTTTGTGCACCCACACACGATGCGGAGGATGCCGCTGATATTTGTCGGCAACTCGACATTCCGCATCACGTAGCCGATTTTTCCGAACAATTCGGAAAATATGTTGTCTCCCCATTTGTTTCACAGTATCTCGGCGGCGGCACACCAAACCCCTGTGTTGTTTGCAACCGCCATATAAAATTCGGTGCTATGCTTGATTATGCACGTGACACCCTTGCCTGTGACAAAATCGCAACAGGTCACTATGCGCAAATAAAAAAGGACGGCGAGCGTTATTTGCTGTGTCGCGCCGCAGACATTTCAAAAGATCAATCGTATGTACTGTATTCGCTGACACAAAGCCGATTATCCGCTCTTGAATTGCCGCTCGGCACACTCACAAAAGAAGAAATACGTCAAAAAGCGCGTGTGCTCAAACTGAAAGTTGCAGACCGTCCCGACAGTCAGGATATATGCTTTGTGCCCGACGGCGATTATGCCGCTTTTATTGAGCGAATCACCGAAAAGAAATCCCCTTGCGGAGATTTTATTGATCTTGACGGCAATGTTCTCGGACGGCACTCGGGAATAATCCGTTATACGATAGGTCAACGCAAAGGTCTCGGCATTGCGCTGGGCGCGCCTGCGTATGTAATTGCAAAGGACAGCGCAAATAACACCGTTACCCTTTCTAAAGAAGAGGGGCAACTGTTTTACAAAAAGGTTGAAGTTTGTGATGTGAACCTTATTGCCGCAGACAGTATACCGGACGGCACTGAGGTGACGGGCAAACTGCGTTATAAACATAACGAACAGCCCGCGCGCATATACAATACGGGTGAAAACAGAATCGTGCTTGAATTTGAAAAACCGCAAAGAGCGCCGGCAAAAGGTCAGGCGGCAGTCTTTTATGACGGCGATACCGTTGTCGGCGGCGGCACAATCGTGAAAGGAATCAAATGATATGGAAGAAAGAATCGCAAAGGTAATCAAATCACTTGAAAATAACAATATGCGCGCTGTCTATGCCGAAACTGCCGATGATGTGAAATCTGCGGTTCGCGGTCTGCTTTTCGACGGTTGCACCGTGAGAACGGGTGGCAGTGTGACACTTGCGCAAACCGGTGTGTCGGAGATAATAAACGACCCTCGTTACCGTTTTGCCGACCGCAACCGTGTTGGAATCACACCCGAAGAGCAGCAGGAAATATACCGCAGTGTAATAGGTTGCGATTTTTACCTTTGTTCTTCAAATGCCGTCACCGAAAACGGTGAACTTGTAAATGTTGACGGATATGCAAACCGCATTACCGCCCTTACATTCGGTCCCAAAAATGTGATTGTTATCGTCGGAGCAAACAAAATAGTCAAAGATGTAAACGAGGGCTTTTTGCGCATAAAAAGAACCGTTGCACCAAAAAACTGTGTGCGTCTTGGAATTGAAAACCCGTGCGTAAAACTCGGTCATTGCGTGTCCCTGCTCAAAAGTGACAACCCCGCCGTTACCGACGGTTGCAATGCGCCGAACAGAATTTGCCGCAACTATATTGTAACAGGTCCGCAGATGATTAAAAATCGCATAACGGTTATAATCTGCAATGAAAGTTTCGGATATTAAGAAGAACTTTTTTTAACGATGCCTGTTTTTCTCGGGTGTCCTTAATGTCTTTTGCGGGTTCGTTTTAAAAAAAATCGGATTTTCCCGTCACCTTTTACGCAGCCCGTGCATCTATTTAAAACCGTGTAAAATCAGAATTAAATTTTTGATTTTGCAGCATTCAATAACAATACTTACATCAGAACAGTGAAACGGTAGTGCAATTATGGTATTCAGCAGTTTACAATTTATTTTTATATTTATCCCTTTGTTTTTCGGATGCTATTATGCCGTGCCCGATAAACTTAAAAACTTAATACTCTTCCTCGGCAGTTTGTGTTTCTATTTTATCGGCACAATCAATAACCCCGAACATTTCATACTGTTTATACTCAGTATCATCATGGATTTTGCAGTCGGTATATGTATTGAAAAATTCCCCGCCCGCAAAAAAATGTTCTTAACCGCAGGCGTGGTTCTGCACTTAGCTGCTCTTGCCGTATTTAAATATTCCGATTTTGTGATAAATGAACTGAACAAAGTAAATCCGAATTTCAATTTTACGTCGGATATTGTATTGCCTATCGGTATTTCATTCTACACTTTTCAGGGCATTTCATACATAGTCGATGTTTATCGCGGCAACTCAAAAGCACAGCAAAGTTTGCTGAAATATACGGTATATATTTCTATGTTCGCACAACTCATCGCAGGTCCCATTGTCACTTACCGTCAGGTGGAAAAAGAACTCTGCAAACGGCAAATCAAAGTGGCAACCGCTCTGCGCGGAATCGGAATGTTTGTTTTTGGATTGGGGCTCAAAGTGTTGCTTGCAAATCCCATCGGCAAACTGTGGTCGCAAGCCTGTGTCATCGGCTTTGAAAGCATATCCACACCCTTGGCTTGGATGGCGATAGCGGCATTTTCTTTTCAAATATATTTTGATTTTTGGGGCTATTCTCTTATGGCAATGGGGCTCGGCAAAATGCTTGGATTCAGACTGCCGAAAAACTTCGACCACCCCTACACCGCCCTTACTATGACAGAATTTTGGCGCCGCTGGCATATAACGCTCGGCACTTGGTTTAAAGAGTATGTATACATCCCCCTCGGCGGAAACCGAAAAGGAAAATTCGCCACCGTGAGAAATCTGTTAATTGTCTGGTTGCTTACCGGCATTTGGCACGGCGCGGGATATAATTTTATTTTGTGGGGCGCACTCCTGTTTGTTATCATCATAAGCGAAAAACTCTTCACGGGAAAATTCCTCAACAAAAAACCGATTATCGCACATATTTATATGCTGATACTCATTCTCCTTACATGGGCGGTCTTCGCCATTGACGATATCGGACAACTCGGCGTGTTCTTTACCCGCCTGTTTCCGTTTTTCGGTCAAGGAGCGTGGTCGGTGTTCAGATATGACTACCTGAAATACCTGAATTTATACTATCCGTTCTTCATTGCCGGTATACTGTTTTCGACAAAACTGCCGTTTCGCATTTTAAAGCGAATCAAAAGCCGCGTTGTTATATGCATAATTTTATCGGTGATTTTCGTCGCAAGCGTATACTGTATGTAC
>CAZGRC010000059.1:0-6983 GCA_964528125.1 uncultured Ruminococcus sp. | reverse complement strand
CCATTCGTCACTTCTTTTTTATTCAATTCTGTAACACTTCTATTGTAAACCTACAGTCGAAGATTACGACGGCTGATTTTAAGAGTTTACTTTTTTGTCTTAATATGGTATTATACTAGTTAAGATATCAAAGTAAGGGGAATTTTTAAAATGAATATTGCCGTTGCGCAGTCGGGCGGACCTACCTGTGCCATAAATGCATCATTGCTCGGCGTTTTTCGTCACGCCACAAAATATGACGAAATCGATATTGTTTACGGTTCGGTAAATGGTGTTGAGGGACTTATACAGAACAATTTTGTTAACCTTTCGGATATTATTGCGGATGATGACGATGTTGAACTGATTCGCCAGACGCCGTCCACGGTTTTGGGATCCTGTCGTTACAAATTGCCGAATTTTGAAACCGACCCAAAGGTTTATGAAACCATTGTCTCAAATTTGCGTGCCCATGGCATAGCGGCGTTTTTTTACATCGGCGGTAATGATTCAATGGATACCGTTATGAAGCTGGACAAATATTTTAAAGCGAACAATATTGACATTAAGGTTATCGGTATACCGAAAACCATCGATAACGATCTGCCTTTGACCGATCACACACCGGGTTTCGGTTCGGCCGCAAAATATGTTGCCACAACAATGCAGGAAATTGTGCGTGACAGCAGTGTTTATTCAATCGCATCGGTCACCATTGTTGAAATTATGGGGCGTGACACGGGCTGGCTTACCGCTGCAACGGCAACGCTTCGCGCAAACGGAGAAATTGCACCGCATCTTATATATCTGCCCGAAAAACCTTTCTCGGTAAAACAATTTTTAAATGATGTTCGTGAGGCACAGAAAAAGTATTATGCCGTTGTTGTTGCCGTTTCCGAGGGAATATCGCTTGACCCTACCGAACTCGGCAGAGAATTCAAATCGGGAAAACATGACAGTTTCGGTCATACTTATCTTGCCGGCGTTGGTAAGGCGCTGGAAGAAATTGTTTCAAAAGAAATGAAATGCAAGGTTCGTTCCATTGAACTTAACGTTATGCAACGCTGTTCGTCACATCTCAGTTCCAAACGCGATATCACCGAAGCTGAGCGCATCGGCGGTGCGGCTGTGAAGGCGGCTCTTGACGGGCTTTCGGGGAAAATGATGGCGTTTCACCGCGTTGCCAACCATCCGTATAATATCAGAATCGAGTCGGTCGATGTTGACCGTGTTGCCAACCGCGTTAAGTATTTCCCAACAGAGTGGATTTGCGAAAACGGTCACGATGTAACCGAAGAAGCGATTGAATATTGTATGCCGCTCATACAGGGAGAGCAGAATATCCGCATTGAAAACGGAATTCCAAAGCACTTTGTACTGCGCTGTGCGCTTCCTCGCGAAAAGTCCGTTAACGAGCAGCTTTAATAAACATTTGTCGCTATATGGCGCGACTTGATAAAGTGTTTTTTGCAAGTCGCGTTATGCGGCGGATTATTTTTTTACGCTTTTTCTGAATTCGCGTGGGGTGGTTCGAATTGTGTTTTTGAAAATACGGTTAAAAAATTTGACATTGTCATAGCCCGCACATTCGGAAATTTCGGTAACCGTCAAATCGGTTTCGCGAAGCAGGCGGCAGGCCTCTTCAATACGGCGATTTTGCAGATATTCCGTAAAGGTGCAGTTCATATCACTTCTGAAACGTGCGCTTGCGTAGGAAAGACTGAAGTGCCTGTCGCGACACAATTTGCTCAGTGACAGCGGCTCGTGAAAAATGCTTTTCCACCTCTTCGGTTATGTATACGGTGAGCGGGCTCATCTGCTTGCGGCTTCCGACTTTGCGGACCGATTCAATTATTATTTCGCGCAAAAGACAACGCATAACTTCAAGATATCCGTCTTTTTTATCGGTGTATTCATTAAGCATTTTAACCAGCATTTCGCCCACGGTGCCGTTGTCCTTAAACACCTGATTTGAGGTCGGTCCGTTGATTTTTCGACCTGTTATACGCAGAAAATATCGTTCACACAAAAGATTGAAATTTTGTATGTTTACAAAGGTTTCGTCAATTGCTTCCGGAATAAAAAGACAGTTTATAATCGAAAGGTCGGCGTTTGGAGACTTATATTCGTGCGCGGTGCCGTAATCGATTACAAAAAAGTCACCCGCGACAAGCGTTCAGTGCGAGTTGCCGATATGATATTCCGCACTTCCCGAACAAACATAAACAAACTCCAAAAAATCGTGGGTATGATAATCGGTGTAACGCTGATTGTTTAAACAATGTATATTTATCATACCGTCAAATTTGTTTTTCGGTATATTAAATTTTGCGGACAATAAAATCACGCCCTGTTTTAAAGAAATCGGGTATAGTTTTATTTTATCATATGATTTATAATTAAGTCAATATAAAAGGTGTGTGATTTTATGTTAAAGGCAGATTGGATATCGGCAAAAGATGCTCCTAAAAACGGTGTTTCGCTTTTTATGCGGGAATTTTCCGTTGAAAAAGAGTTGAAAAGCGCAAATCTTCGCATATCGGCGCGCGGTGTTTACGAAGCAACCCTCAACGGCGAAAGAATCGGTGATTTTGTAATGGCACCCGGCTGGACGGCATACGGCGACCGTATTCAGGTGCAGGAATACGATGTTACCGATATGGTTTCAAACAGCAACCGACTGATTATACAGTTGGCAAACGGCTGGTATGCAATGTTTCCTTTCGGTAAGGGTAGGTATAATCCCGATAATTTATGCGCAATTATTGCGGAACTCACTCTGGAATATGCCGATAATACTACCGAAACTGTGTCAACAGATGAAAGTTGGTCGGTTTCACAGAGCGGATACGGTTATTGTGATTTATATAACGGAATAATTTTCGATGCGAATTTTGAACCCGCTTTTTGTGAAAACGCCGTAATATCCGATTGTAACGATAAATCGGTTCTTATAAAACAGGTGGGCGAAAAGGTCTGTGAACAGGAACGCTTGACGGTTGAAAAAATCATAAAAACTCCCAAAGGCGAAACTGTGCTTGATTTCGGTCAAAATATGACGGGATATCTTGAGATTACGGTGGATGCCAAAGCAGGGGACAAGGTATCCTTTTCTTTCGGTGAAACACTGGACCGAGACGGCAATTTTTACAATGCCAACTACAGATCGGCAAAATCGCTTTACGATTATACCTGTAAGGACGGGGCGCAGACCTTTAAACCGAGCCTTACATTTTACGGTTTCCGTTATGTTCGCGTGGATGAATATCCCGCCGAAATACTTCCGCATAATTTTACCGCAATCGTGCTTCACAGCGATATGCGACGCATGGGTAAGATAGAAACATCCGATCCGCTTATAAATCAACTATATCATAATATTATTTGGGGTCAAAAGAGTAATTATCTCGATATCCCGACCGACTGCCCGCAAAGGGACGAACGCCTCGGTTGGACAGGTGATGCACAGGTGTTTATGCGCACCGCCTGCTATAATTTCGATGTGCGCAAGTTTTTCACAAAATGGCTTGGCGATATGAAGTGCGAACAGGGCGAAGACGGTCACATCCCCTGTGTTATACCTGCGGTGCACGACAGCCGAAAAAGCGCCGCTTGGAGTGATGCCGTTACAATCTGCACTTGGCAGTACTATCTTTTCTACGGCGACAGGGCAATGCTTGAAATGATGTTTGAACCTATAAAAAAATGGGTGGATTATATAACTAACACCACCGAAAAAGAAAATCTTTGGTTCGGAGGATATCATTACGGCGATTGGCTTGAACTCGGAAAGGGTGCAGAGTATAAAGGTGCCACCCGTGACGATCTTATCGCTTCGGTGTTCTATGCCCGTTCAACCGAAATTGTCTGCAAAGCGGGAAAGATTTTGGGTAAAGATGTTTCGCAATATGAAGAACTTTACACGCGCATTGTAAATGCTTTTAAGGCGGAATTCAATGACGAATACCACACCCAAACAGAACACGTTTTACCGCTTTATTTCGGACTTTGCGGTGACAAAGAAAAGGTTATTGAATCTCTTGCTGATATGATACACCGTGACGGAGATATGCTTCAAACGGGTTTTGTCGGCACGCCGTATCTGCTTCACGTCCTGAGTGATAACGGTTATACCGAACTTGCATATAAACTTTTGCTTAGAACCGAATATCCCTCGTGGCTGTATTCGGTTACCAAGGGTGCTACTACTATGTGGGAGCATTGGGACGGTATTAAACCCGACGGTGAAATGTGGTCGGTTGATATGAATTCCTTTAACCACTATGCCTACGGTGCGGTGGGTGACTGGCTCTACGGCGTGTGTGGCGGTATTAAAACAGTTGAAGAATCTCCCGCTTTTGAGCGTGTTTGCATAGCGCCCGTTCCGACCGACAAAATCGATTGGTTTTCCGTTGAGGTCGATACCGTCAAAGGAAAGATTAAATCAAAATGGAGCCATAGCGACAACCGCGTGGTTTATGAGATAACAACCCCTGTTCCCGCAACCGTTATTATTGATGGTGAAACATACGAACTGGCGGCAGGAACATATAAATTTTAAAATATTCACGGGCGGTCGAAAGACCGCCCGTGCTGCATATTCTTTTTTAATGCCAATAGACAAAAATAAAAAAATTTACAAAAAAGCATTGCAAAAATCATAGGTAAGTGATAATACTATATTGTTATAGGCACCTCCAAAGCAACAATTTCGAGGTAATACGCAGCTTGGAGGATAAATTTACAACACAACTCCTTCAAGATATTTTGAAGGAGGATTTTTTATGAAGAAACGTATTTTAACCGCATTACTTGCAGTCTGCATGGTGCTGACTCTCGTACCGCTGACGGCATTCGCCGATGAAGGTACACCGTCGGAATCGTCGGTCATCACCACCGTCGGGGTTTGCGGTATATGGATCGGCAGCGGAAACTATTACGTTTCCGACGGCAATTTCGGGCTTAAACGTGCCGCAGCGAATACAGTTCCGGCGAGCGGTTTTGTTATATATGATAAAGCAACCGCAAAATTGACAATCAATAACATTCAACTCAGGCAAACCGCAGGCGAACCATGTTTGATAATCAACAACGCTGAATTGCCGGCCCAAAACACTTATGTCGATATGACATTGGAGGTTGTCGGCACCACTGCACTTAAAGCTTTGGGCGAGGGTCGGGGATTAAATATTGAAAATGTTAATTTGAACATAATCGGAGACGGCAGTCTTTATGTCAGCAGTGCAAAGGATTATGCTGTTTATGCCCGTTCACTGACCGTTTCATCTGCGGTTAAATTTACCGCGGTGGCAAACAAAGCGGGCGTTCAGACAGCGGCAATTTCAACCGTCGGTGACATACTTTTCAAAAACGGAACCGTTGTAGTGGAATCACAGGGTGCAGACAGCACATCCGCGGCAATTTTATCGAGTTACGGAAATATAACCGTGGAGGGCACAGCCGATGTGACCGCGAAAGGTGATTCTTACGGAGTCAACTGCTCACGCGGCACATTCTTTGTGAAAGGCGGAAAATTTTCTGCTGAAACTTTAAACGGTGATGCGGTTTGGGCGAAAAATATTGCTGTATCAGGCGGTTACGGTACCGTTTACGGCAATCCGAATGTTATCGAATTCACAAAACCGACAGATTCATCTCTCGGAACAGATTTTGATGAATATGTGACGGTTGATTCAAAACCGTTTGTATATACCGGCAAAATGGCAGAGCCCAAGGCGGAAATCAAGGTAAATAAGATTGCACTCACCAAAACACTGACTCAGGGAACCGATTACAACGTCGAAGCAGACAACAACGCCGTTAATGTCGGTGAACACGGAGGAAAAATCAAAGCGGTTGAATCTTCCGGAAATGTTGGCACCCTTGACTTTGATTTTGATATAACACCAAAAAAATCGGAATGGGATTTGTCGGATATCAATGTATCGAAAGCCGAAGACGGAACAACTTCGGCGGCAAAGGTTGAAGGCAAGGTAAAATTGAAAGGTATCTGCGGTGAAGACGATGTGACACTTACTTATGGCAGTGTTAAAGCCGCAGATTTCCCCGATGCTAAAGCGGGAGAATATTCGGTAAAACTTTCACTTGAAAATGCAAATATAACCGGTGAATCGGCAGGTAACTATACCTTGCCTGAATCGAATATTACGGTAACGGCACAAATCGAATCGCTTATCACGGACGATAATAAAGATTCTGCCGAATCAAATATTTCGCAGTTGCCTAAAAACGGTGACAGCAGTCATCTTTTGCTCGAATTCGCATTGGTTGTCGTCAGCGGCGGTGCGCTGGCGATTTTGGCGGTAATTGCTTTTAAAAAGAAAACCGAATCCGCAAAACAGTAATTTATAACAAGCATAAAAAAGTAAAAAACCGTCGGCAAAACCGACGGTTTTTTACTATGGATTGTCAGCAACAACCACAGTTGTTGTCACAGCCGCATCCGTTACCGTTGCCGCCGCAACCGCCGCAGCAGAAGAGAATGAGGATGAGAATGATTACCCAAGTGCAGTTGCTGTTACCGAAATTACACATTAAGAAGACCTCCTTTTGGTAGTGTGACGGATTGTTACCGCTCACAACACATACTATGAAACACGCGGAAACGGTGTTACAAAATATTTTTAAAAAAGTATTGACTTTCTCTGACTTTTGTGTATAATTAAAGTCAGAGAAAGTCAAAAAGGTGATGAGAATATGAAAATAAGCGATATTATAACCGAAGAAATTTTAAAATTGCTTAACGAATCGAAAATGAACACGGCAGAGATTCAGCGCAATGAATTCGCAAACGGTATCGGTTGTGCACCGAGCCAGATAAACTATGTGCTTTCTTCAAGGTTCACACCCGAACATGGGTATATTATCGAAAGTCGCAGAGGCGGCGGCGGATATATTCGCATACGCCGCGTGGTAATGAATAAGTCGTCGGCACTTATGCATATCATAAATTCGATAGGCGATACGATAGATACTATGAGCGC
>CAZGRC010000058.1:0-6983 GCA_964528125.1 uncultured Ruminococcus sp. | reverse complement strand
GTCAAAACTAAAATCGGTGATGTTAATGAAACTGAAAATCGGTATAAAAAGTGTGTTTGCCGCTGTTGCGGCGGCTGTTTTAAGTTTTGCGCTGATGTCGGCGGTGGCATATTTATATCTGAAAGCAGATACGGCGAAAAAGGCTGCGGATTCTTCCGACAGCACCGTCCCCTACAGGCAGAAAAAAGAAAATCACGGTGTAATATTTGCGTTTCCCGACGGCACGGGTTGCCTTTTTCATCTTGATTTTGACAACTGCGGAATCACGGCGGTGCTGACCGAAAATTATGACCCGAATGTTTCGGATTACGGCGGATACCGTGCCGATTTTACCGTGATGTCGGATTTGGATCTTGTTCAGGGGATTGTTGACCGCGCCGGCGGCGTTGAACTTGAATTTGACGGTGAAAAGTTGCGTTTTACGGGTGTTCAGATAATTGAACTTTTATCCGTCGGTGCCAAAGCCGACGTTAAACGGGATATTGTTAAAGGCGTATTGGAAAGTTTTGCATATAATGGTTTTGCGGCTTCGGATCTTGTTTATATTATCGAAAACAGTAAAACCGACCTCACCGTGCCCGATTGTTACGGTTGGCACGAAGACCTTCCGCAGATGTGCGAAAATGTAAATATATTCTATATCACTTGAAAGGACATACACTTATGAAAAAAGCGGCTTTAAAAACAGTTTGCATATGCCTGTGTGCGCTGATGCTCGCAGGTTGCGGCGATTTGCCGTTTTTCGATTCGTCCGATATTGCCGAGATAGGCGATGCTTTTGCACAGGTTTTCGGCAATGAAAATGTTTCTGTTGTGGAACAGTACGAGGTAGTCGAATACACGGTGGAAGTGCCGATGTGCTATTTTGAACTTAACAGTACACAGAAGCGTATGTACCGTATAATGGCCACCGCGACAGAAGATATGGTAGACGGCTGGATAAGTCTCGGCAAATGCGACGACAGTTACGAACACGATGCGGCAATTGCCTATCGCGCGCTAACCTGTGACAATCCGGAATATTTTTGGCTTCCCAACAATTATCTTATAAGCAACCGAGGCAATGGGAATAACCGCGAAGCTCTTATTGCTTTTAACTATAGCGACGGCAAAAATCGCTGTGAATATTCCGTCACCGCAAAAGAACGCGATACAATGCTTGAACAACTTCACAGTGTTGTTAATTCATATGTTTCGGAAGCGGAAAAAATAAACAATTCTTTTGATAAAGAAATTTATATTCATGACCGCCTTTGCGAAAACACTGTTTATAACGAATCCGGCGGAAAACATATATATTCGGCCTACGGTGCTTTGGTGGAGGGTGTTGCGGTCTGCGAGGGTTATTCCCGCGCAATGCAACTCATTTGTGAAGAGGTCGGAATTCCCTGCATAATTGTGTACGGTTCGGGTCATATGTGGAATCTTATAAATCCGGGTGACAGTTGGTATAATCTTGATGTAACTTGGGATGACGGCGACGATGTTTTGCACACATATTTCAACCTCACCGATACCGAAATCGGCTTTGACCATACCGCCGCGCCGACATATAAGGCAAGCGGCATCAACGCATCGGAAAGCGAAGAATGTTACAATTTTTTCGACTTTTCCTGCCAAAGCAATCTCCTGAACTATTTTGAATACACCGAAGCCGTTTTTGAAGGAAATATGGCGGTTGCCGCAAGGAAAGTCGCACAGGCGGCAAAGGACGGCAAAAAATATGCGCAGCTGAAAATCACCGACGGTGACCTTTATGAAGAATTTTCAGCCGACCATAATGTGCCCGTAGCACGGCTTCAGGAAAAACTTTACCGAAAATACGGGGTGGGTGCGCCGTCGATAAATGCCGTCTCAACCGTGGGTAAATGTGTGACGCTGTACTGGGAATAAACCGATTTAAAATGTCAGAAATAAATTTTTTTGATATTTAACGGTTAAGATTGACAAACGGATATAAAAAAATTATACTTATAGTATATGAAAAACGAGGAGATACCGATGAGTAATATTAGCGAACTGTTTGGAAGCAATGTATTTAACGATGCCGTTATGCGCAAACGCCTGCCGGAAGATACATACAAAATATTGCAGGAAGCCGTGGCACAGGGTAAAAGTATCGACAGCAGTATTGCCGATACCGTTGCCGCTGCTATGAAAGAATGGGCGATCGAAAAGGGTGCCACACATTATACACACTGGTTCCAACCTATGACGGGTATCACCGCCGAAAAACACGACAGTTTTATCACCCCCACCGATGACGGACATATTATAATGGAGTTTTCGGGCAAAATGCTTATAAAGGGCGAACCCGATGCATCTTCATTCCCGTCGGGCGGTCTTCGCGCCACATTTGAAGCGCGCGGCTACACTGTTTGGGATCCGAGTTCTTATGTCTTTGTAAAAGAAAAGACACTTTGCATACCGACTGCTTTTTGTTCTTACGGTGGCGAAGCACTCGACACCAAAACCCCGCTCCTTCGCAGTATGGATGCGATAAACCGTCAAGCGCTGAGAATTGTTAAACTCTTCGGCATGGACGATGTCACCCGCGTGAATGCCACTGTAGGTGCCGAACAGGAATATTTTCTTGTTGACCGTGAACTCTGCAACAAACGTCCCGACCTGCTGTTTTGCGGCAGAACGTTGCTCGGTGCAATGCCGCCCAAAGGTCAGGAAATGAGCGACCACTATTTCGGAGTTATAAAACCCCGCGTTGCCGCATTTATGAAAGAGCTGGACGAAGAACTTTGGAAACTTGGTGTGCCCGCAAAAACGGAACACAACGAAGCCGCCCCCGCACAGCACGAACTCGCTCCTGTATTTACAACGGTTAATATTGCCGCCGACCACAATCAGCTCACAATGGAAATGATGAAAAAGGTTGCCGCACGTCACGGACTGGTATGCCTGCTGCACGAAAAACCGTTTGCCGGCGTCAACGGCAGCGGCAAGCACAACAACTGGTCGCTTTCCACCGACACAGGTGTCAACCTCCTGAAACCCGGTAAACATCCCGAAGACAACCCGCTCTTCCTGCTTATGTTGGTAGCTGTTATGACCGCCGTGGACGAGGGTCAGGATCTTTTGCGTATTTCTGCAGCATCTGCGGGCAACGACCACCGTCTCGGTGCAGATGAAGCACCGCCCGCAATTATTTCTATGTTCCTCGGTGAAGAACTTACCGAAATTTTGGACTCGGTGGAAAAGGGCTATCACCACGACACCGCCAAGCGCGTTAAAATGAGTATGAGTGCGGGTATGCCTTACATCCGCCGTGACAATACCGACCGCAACCGCACTTCGCCTTTTGCCTTTACCGGCAACAAGTTTGAGTTCCGTATGCTCGGTTCATCGGCATCCATTTCGGATACAAACACTATGCTCAACACAGCCGTCGCCGATGTCCTCCGCCGATTTGCGGACCAGCTTGAATCATCTGACAATTTTGACGGCACCTTAAACACCATTTTGCGTGAATCGGTTTCCGCTCACAAGCATATCATATTCAACGGTGACGGCTATTCAAAAGAATGGCAAACGGAAGCCGAAAGCAGAGGACTTCATAATCTGCGCAGCACGGTTGATGCAATACCCGCATTGCTCGACGAAGAAAATGTTTCTTTGTTTGAACGTCACGGTGTTTTAAACCGCACCGAAATGAATATACGTGTGGACATCGCGCTTGAAAACTATTCAAAAATAATCCATATAGAAGCTCTCACCTTGATACAGATGCTGAACCGCGATGTCATTCCGGCAATCGGCGCATATTGCGACCGTCTGTGCCAAAATGTTGTTTCAAAACGTGCTGTTTGCAACACGATAGACTGCACGCTTGAAACCACGCTTATCGACAACCTCAGCGACGGCAATGCAAAACTGTTTAAGTTACTTTGTCTTCTCGAAGAATCTGTCGCAAAAGCAGAAAATACCGACAATCTCAAAGAAAAAGCCGAGATTTGCCGTAACGAAGTGCTTAAAACCATGCAGGATATTCGCACCATTGCGGACAGCGCGGAAACGGTTGTCGCAAGAGATTTTTGGCCCTATCCCGCATACGGCGATCTGCTGTTTAAAATTTAATTTCTTAAAAAACATCATTTCTTTGTAACGTCTGCCCAAAATTATGCTTAATACCGATATACCGGTGAATGAGCTCGGTTTTGTACCGAGCTCATTCTTTTTTTAATCAAAATTTTCTGCCGTGACGGGGTGATTGGGGAAAAAGGTGAAAAGGCATATTAGGGGAGATTTCGGCGTCGAAAATGCGCGAACAAACGTTTGAAAATGCAAAAAGTCCGCGAAGCCGCTTGACAAGCGGCTTCGCGCCGTTTTTTGTGCCCTCGCGAATTTCGCAAAATTATTATAACCTCCCGTTGAGGCTGTATCTATGGCACAGCACAGGCGGGAGGTCACTTCTTTAATTGCCTTAAATCGTACTAACGCATAGCAGTTCCGAAAAAACGCACGAGGTTTAGCGCGTGATAAAAGACTTTCCAAGGATGTTCGATTATGTGACTTGGTGCGTGGTAGTTTTTCGGCAATAGTCCGCGGTAGCGATATGAAGTTCGAGCATTTGATGTGCCGTTCTTCACACCGTTCACATTATCCGTGTCAATGTGAACGGTGTGTCTTGTGTCTAATTGTGCATACTAAACAAATTGCACATTATCTTTTTGGGTAGTTTAACCCACTTGGAAGTCCTAAAATGTAATCGGCTGACACGCCATAAAACAGACATAGTGTTTTTAAGTGTTCAACGGGTAACGGTCTTTTCCCGTTTTCATACTGGCTGTAATACTGTTGTGAAGTCTTTAATAGTTCGGCAATATCTGCTTGATTTGTTTTCGGCTCTCTGTCCTCTCTTAATTCTCTTAAAATTTCATTGTAATTTTTCATAGTTTAACTTTCCTTTTTTGTTCATTCTTCTAATTATATCATACATCACAAATTATGTATTGACTTTACGCCATAAGTGATGTAAGATATAATTAAACTACATCGTATATGATGTAAAATGAGGTGTCAATATGAGCAACGAAAAAGATACAGTAAATCGTCCACCAACCACAAAGCGTACCCGTAGTTTTGCTTTAAGTACATACTTAACAAAATCGCAAGTTGCTGATGTCCTCTATCGTCACGATAGGCAAATACGTGCATATGCGTATATCGAACATAACAGGGACACAAACGAGGACGGCACACCTAAAGATAGGCATATACACATACTTTTGCATTTGGTTAATGCTTCAACTGTCGATAGGGTTCGCGATTGGTTCAAAGGCTATACAGATACGCTTGGATTGCCTGTGAATACCTTAGGTCAAGTAATGCACGATATATCAAGCAGTTTTGAGTATCTTACACACGAGACTGAACAAGCAAAAGCCGAGGGTAAATTCATTTATGATAAGTCAGAGGTAGTCAGCAATGATATTAAGTATTTTCAAGATAATACGCTATACGATGAGGACAACATAACGTTGGCTCTTGGAGAGTTGTGTGCGGGGGTTTCTCTCTTGGAGGTAGCCCGAAAATACGGCAGAGATTTTATAATACATTATCAGTCAGTCAAAATGTTATACAATGACATTCAAAAACAAAATGGAGGCTTTTATTTATGACAGATTTTATCACATTAAAGGGCATATGTGCCGAAAAGAGTGATTATAAGGCTAAAGACGGCACAAAGAAGTATGTTATCAAGTTTGATATCGGCTGTGATGACCTTGTAGAGGTTATTACCGACAACGATATATATGCAAAGGGGCAAATATGGCAGTTAATTATAACTTCTACGCGCTTCGGTTTACGGGTTAAAGCGGTTTGCCCTGTAGCAACAAATTAAGAAAGGAGTGTTCTAAATGTCTATTCTTGCAGAAGTAACAACGGCTACTGATTTATCGAGTTTTCTTGAAACTGTCAAGACTTCTCTGGGTGATTTCAATGTAGCAAACCTCGGTACAGTAATTGCCGCAGGTGTTGGCGTGGCGGCGGTTCTCGTCCTTTGTTGGTTCGGTTATCGTTTTGTCTCGCGCAAACTTATGGGTGCTCTTAAAAAGGGTAAACTTTAATCTTGAGGGGGCGCAAGCCCCTTTTTTTATTATGGAGGTTTTATTATGGCAGATTATTTACAGCCCGATATGGGTGTTAAAAACATACCTTCTGTATTGGCAGAAAACACACTTAAACAGGATGATAGTTTCCCTTATGCGGGTATGTGGATTTTTTCGGGTCAGCAAGGTAGCGGAAAGACACTTTTGCTTATGCACCTTTTAAAGCAGATTATCAAGGAATACCCGAAAGCAAAAATTATTAGTAATATTTCAATATTCGGAGTTCCTTGTATACCTTATAGCGGTATTGAGGACTTTGATAAGTATCAAAACGGCGCTGACGGGGTTATATTCGTTATAGACGAAATACACATACTTTTTAATGCGCTTGAGAGTAAAAATATGCCGCTGTCAACTATGCAAGTATGGGCGCAAAACCGCAAAAACCGCCGCTTGATACTCGGCACATCACAGCGCTTTAACAGGGTATCAAAAGGCGTTAGAGAGCAAACTACTTGGAATTATGAGTGTCACCGTCCTATACTTAACTTTTTGTATTCGTATAGAGTGCTTGACGGTGCTAATTATGACGATAACGGCAAGTACATAATTGAGGATGAAAGCGATAAACCGCGCCGAAATTTCTACGTACCTAATGTATCGGTAATGCGAATGTATAATACTTTGGAGGTGGTAAAGCGTGATAATGATAATAAATAGTTTTGCTCAATTTATGCCTTTTGTGTTCTTGCTTTGTGTGGTCGCTGTCCTTTGGGATATGGTTATTGGTGCTTTTACGGGGGGGGCGCTTATGATTACTCAATATAGTATAGACGGGTATTCTACTGCGGGTACAGATATACAGAATATCGTTGCAAATCGCGTTAAACTTGCAGATGAGTATATTCTTATGGAAAC
>CAZGRC010000057.1:6537-7009 GCA_964528125.1 uncultured Ruminococcus sp. | reverse complement strand
CCGCATATGCAAGGGTGAGTGCCGCAAACATTCCCGCAGGACCGAAGCCCACAACAACGGGACGGTTTTCGGGAATTGCTTTTGCCGTCTGCCAATCATATAGCTCTCCGCCAAATGGTCGGGCATTTTGATTTTTTAAAACAAGATTTTTTTCATCCTTAGCCATTACCGCCAGTGTACAGCAAAAACGCACATCATCCTTTTTGCGTGCATCCACCGAACGCCTGTAAAGATCTGCCGATAAAATGCGGCTTGCCCCCGTTTTAAGGCATTTCGCCGCAACGGGAGCAAGGTCATTAAAATCGGTATCAAGCGGCAACAAGACATTACTTATCAGAAGCATTGTTTGCTTTCTTCTCCTTTTTAAGAGCCGAAATGTATTTTACGGTACCGTCGGCGGCACAACAGGCGCTTGACCACGCCCATTGCAGATTAAATCCGCCGCAATCACCGTCAATATCAAGTATCTCAC
>CAZGRC010000057.1:0-6527 GCA_964528125.1 uncultured Ruminococcus sp. | reverse complement strand
GTATCTCACCGACGGCAAAAAGTCCCGAATCCGATTTCGACATCATGGTTTCGTTGTCAAAAGCGGAAGTGTCAAGACCACCCGCCGTAACCTGAGAATGTCTGAAATCGGCAGTATCAAAAATATCTATACGCAAATTTTTGATAAGATTTGCCAGTTGTTTTATCTGCGGTTCGGTGAGAAGTGCCGCCCTGTCACTTAATTTAAAGCCCAAGAGTTTAAGCATAACCTGTCCGGGACGTTTGTTTATCATACCCGTTAAAAATTCGGTCATGGTTCGGTCACTCATGGAAACGGCGCGGTGCGACAGCATATGCCAGAGGGTTTCAAAATCGTATTCGGGCATAAGGTCAAGAAATACGGCATAATTTCCGCTTCTTCTTCCGACCTCGCGCGCAAGTTGCATAATCGCGGGACCGGAAAGTCCGTAATCCCGGAACATAACCTCACCGAGTTCACTTCTGATTTTTTCACTGCCTCGCATAAGCGTTGCGCGGGCACGAACCTTAATACCACTGAGCTGTTTTAAAATGTTCTGTTCGTCGTGACTTCTCAACTGAACTATGGATGGTGACATTTTCACCGTGGGATATCCCATATTCTTAAATATACGCATAATGTCCGAATCTGCCATAAGCGATGTTTCGCCCGAACGAAGTCCCGCCGCCGCAATTACGGCTTTAGCGCAAATAACGCGTTCACCCGAAACCAATTCAAAACCCTGTTCGGTTTTAACTATTTCGGAAACCGCACTGTCGGTATATGTAATAACACCGAGTTCCTCTGCGGCAAACCGAAGCGCATCCGAAACCGAAGACGCCTGCAACGAATAGGGATAAACCCTGCCGACATTGTCGTATGTAAAGAGCACCCCCAAATCCCCGAAAAACTTTTCAACAAAAGCATTATCGTAATTTTCAAGGGCAAAATCGGTGAATTCGGGATGTTCACCATGATATCGCTGTCGCGTGATGCGGGTGTTGGTAATGTTACATTGACCGTTGCCCGTAACGCCGAGCTTTTTTCCCACGCGGGAGAGTTTTTCCAAAATGACTACCGAAAAACCGCTTTTCTGTCTCAGCCTTACAGCGGCACAAAGTCCGGCGGCGCCGCCGCCGATAACGGCAACATCAAAAGTCTCTTTCAAAGTCTCTCATCCTATTCAATTAAAATAAACACAAAAATACCATTTTATATAGTATCACAGCTTTTAAAGATTTTCAAGTTTTTTCTAAAACATAGAAATCTGGTTCGTATCCGGCAGATCGTTCATTGCACCGAGATCTGCAAGATTTTGTATAATTGTTTTTGAAACGCCCGCTTCAACCGCAAAATCTTCACGCGAAACAAAGTTACCCTTTTGTGCGGCTTCATATATAGAATATGCCGCCTTTTCACCGACGCCCGAAAGTGCCCCGAAAGGCAAACGCATTTTGCCGTTTTCGGGCAGATATTTCATGGCATGGGAATGTTTTATGTCAATGGGCAAAACCTCTATGCCGCGAGACATCATTTCGTTGAAGATAAGCAGGTTGTTATAAACATCAAGTTCTTTTTTCGATGCTTCCTTGCCCTTTGATTTTATAACGGTCATAAGCCGTCTTACCGCTTCTTTGCCCTGAATCACGGTGGGAACATCAACATCTTCGGGACGGGCGGTGAAGTATGCGCAATAAAACTCAAGCGGGCGGTGAACCTTGTACCACGCAAGCCGTAATGCCGAGATAACATATGCGGCGGCATGGGCTTTCGGGAACATATACTTGATTTTATAACAGCTTTGTATATACCATTCGGGGACATTTACGGCACGCATTTCGTCTTCCATTTTGCCCCAATCTTCCATAGAAACCTTACCTTTTGCGACAAGACCTTTACGCACGGTTTCGGTAATCTTGAAAGCAAGACCTTCTTCCATTCCCTGATGTATCAGATAGACCATTATGTTATCGCGCGTTCCGATAACTTCGGAAATGGTGCAGGTGCCGTTGTCGATGAGATCTTTGGCGTTTCCGAGATAAACATCGGTGCCGTGAGAAAGTCCCGAAATCTGCAAAAGATCCGAAAAGTTCTTGGGTTTGCAGTCAAGCAACATTTCGCGCACAAAAGAGGTGCCGAATTCGGGTATGCAAAACGTTCCCGTTTTGGATTCGATATCTTCGGGCGTAACACCGAGCGCCTCGGTGGAAGTGAACAGGCTGTAAACCGCAGGGTCACTCATCGAAACATCGTTTACGGGGATTCCCGAATATTCTTCCAGATACTTATATGTAGTGGGAACAACGTGACCGAGTTCGTCAAGTTTGAGTATGGTATCATGTATGGAATGGAAATCAAAATGGGTGGTAATAACATCGGATTTTTCATCATCGGCAGGGTGCTGTACAGGGCAGAAATCGTATATGGTTTTATCACGCGGAACAACAATCATACCCGCAGGGTGCTGACCCGTGGTTTGCTTTATCTGCGCACCCTCCACCAGTTTGGCAAGGCGGGCGAGTTCGGCACCGCTGAGTACGATTCCTTTTTTCTCGGCATATGCTTTTGCAAAACCGAAGGCGGTTTTTTCGGCAACCGTAGAAATTGTACCCGCCTTGAAAACGTTTTCGCTTCCGAAAAGGGTTTCGGTATATTTTTGAACTGCGGTTTGAAATTCGTCGGAGAAGTTAAGGTCGATATCGGGAACCTTATCGCCCTTGAACCCGAGGAAGGTTTCAAACGGGATGTCATGACCGTTTCGGTTGAGTTCGGCACCGCATTTCGGACACTTTTTTTGCGGCAGGTCAAAGCCAGAACCGACACTGCCGTCGGTGAAAAACTCACTGTACTGACATTCGGGACAAACATAGTGCGGCGCCAATGGGTTAACTTCGGAAATACCCGCCATTGTGGCAACAAAGGAAGATCCTACCGAACCACGCGAACCCACAAGATATCCGTTTTCCTCGCTGTATGCAACAAGTTTCTGGGCGGAAATATACATTATTGAAAATCCGTTATTGATAATGGAATTGAGTTCCTTATTAAGACGTTTTTCAACTATTTCCGGCACGGGGTCACCGTACATTTTATGTGCGTTATCCCAACAAATATCACGCAAAAGTTCGTCGGAGCCCTCAATAACCGGTGGATAGTTACCCTCGGGCACGGGGATAACGTCTCCGTCTATCATATCGGCTATCATATTCGGATTTTCGATTACAAATTCCTCTGCACGGTCACCGAAGTAATCTAAATCGGCAAGCATTTCATCGGTAGTTTTCAGATAAAGGGGTGCCTGATTGTCAAAATCGTCAAAGCCCTGACCCGCCATAAGTATTTTGCGGATTATATCGTCACTCTTTTTGAGAAAATGAACATCTCCCGTGGCAACAACCGGTTTTCCGAGCCTGTCGGCAATTTCGACAACCTTTCGGTTAAAGTCTTTGATGACCTCGTTTGAGTTGACCTTTCTGAAACGGTTGGGAATTATTTCACCCGTTTTCTTATCGGTTTTATCGGGCAGTGTGGATTCCCTCACCATAAAGGCATTATTGCCGAGCGGCTGTATTTCAAGGTAATCGTAATAATCTGCGATTTTATCCAGCGTTTCGTCATCCTTGCCGTCGATTATCGCTTGATAAAGTTCGCCCTGCTCGCAGGCAGAACCCAAAATCAGCCCCTCACGAAGGGTGTCAAGTTTACTGCGAAGTGTGATGGGACGACCCTTGAAATCGTGCAAATGCGCCTCGCTTACAAGTTTATAAAGATTTTTAAGTCCCACCGAATTCTTAACGAGAATTATCTGGTGATAGCGAATTTTGGCAATCTGTTTTGCATTGAGATTCGTTATATCGTTTTTGATATCGTCAACAAAATAGGCTTCAACGCCGTAAATGACCTTGAATTCTCCGCCCTTTTTGTGAATCGCTTTAACGGCACCGGCAACTGCGGGATATGCCTGAACCACACCGTGGTCGGTAATGGCGATTGCCCTGTGTCCCCATTTAAATGCCTGATTCACAATATCCGCGCCGGAAGAAACCGCATCTTTTGCCGACATATTTGTATGGCAGTGCAGTTCAACACGTTTTGTTCCCTCGTGATTATCGGTTTCAACATATTTTTGCAAGAGCGCAACGGAACGCGGTTCAACGACAAATTCTCTCTTGAAATCATCGAATTTGTAGGTGCCGTTCACAAGTATTAGCGCTCCGTCTTCAATATATTTTATAAGACCCATTTTTTCGGGTTCCATAAACATTGAAGCATTGAGTGAATTTGTATAGTCACTGAAACTGAATTTAACTATAACACGCTCACCGCGGCGGGTGTTTATCTTGCGGGTTTCATATCCGAAAACCTCACCCCAACAACATATTTCACTGTCATCATCGGTTACCTCTATCATAGGTTTGGTATTGGTATCTATTGCCCTTTTGCCGTAAAACACCTTGGGATTATCAAGATAAACCAGTCCGTTTGCGGGGCGGTCGGTGCGTTTTGAAAACTCAATATTCACACCGCCTACGGAATTTGCCGATGGTGCTCTGCGTTCGCTTTTTTGTTGCGGCAACGGTTCGGGTGCAGGGGGCATTTCCATTTCAACATCCTCAAGTTGACCCGCAAACTCAACACAGACTTCACGTCCGAAACGCTCGGTAACGGTTCTTTCAAATGCGTTTTTGAATCCGCTTTCATTTATTTTTTCAATGCCACCGAATTTAAGATTCACCGTGACGGTATCCTCCGAAAGCACAAAATCCGCACCGTTGAAATAGCCGTTTAAAAGCGCGCTTTTAAGGCGCAGCTCATCGGCAATGTCGGCACAGGCGGCGCCGCTCAAAGCGGTAGGCAAAAAACGGGTTTGAATTTCAACGGAATTCAGTCCCAATTTAAGACGTATAATATTTTTAAAAGAGGCAATACTCTTGCGGTTTATGTAATAATCGCTCTCAATTTCCACATCAAGTCTGCGTTTTTCGGTGTCAAGGTCACAGTGCGTAATCTGTGCCGCGGCAAAATCCGAAAGCAGAGGTTCTTCTATATATCCACCGAAAAGTTCGGCAAAAGCAGTCATTTTATTTCACTTCTCAATCAACAAAAGAAATCAATTTAAATAAGGTTCAAATATTTTTATAAAATTACATTTTCCCAACTTCCGAAATCAGCTCTTCAACCAGCCTGTCCTCGGGAATTTTGCGGATTATCTCGCCGTTTTTAAACAAAACGCCGCAACCGTCACCGCCCGCAATGCCGATATCGGCACCGCGTGCCTCACCGGGACCGTTAACGACACATCCCATAACGGCAACCGTAATATTTTTATCAACATTTTTCAGTTTCTCTTCAACCTGTTTTGCAATGTTGATAAGGTCAATTGCAGTTCTGCCGCAGGTCGGACAAGAAACAAATCTCACACCGCCGCGCCGCAAATCAAGCGCTTTCAGCAGTTTTATACCCGCTTCGACCTCTTTCACCGGGTCATCTGTAAGCGAAATGCGAATGGTATCGCCTATTCCGCGAAGCAAAAGTCCGCCTATTCCCGCGGCTGATTTTATAACGCCCATACCTTCGGTTCCGGCTTCGGTAACACCTAAATGAAGCGGATACGGGCACCTTTCGGCGGCAATTTCATACGCCTTATACATTTTTGCGGTATCAGACGATTTGAGTGACAACACAATATCGTTAAAATCATATTTTTCAAGCAATGAAATATGATAAAATCCGCTTTCAACCATAGCCTCGGGTGTCGGCGCGCCGTAGCGTGCGAGTATTTCTTTTTCAAGCGAACCCGCATTCACCCCTATTCTTATGGGGATATTTTTTTCTCTGCAAACGCGCGCAACCTCTGCCACATGGGTGTCTGAGCCGATGTTGCCGGGGTTTATACGCACCTTGTCAACGCCTGCATAAACGCTTTCCACCGCCAAACGCCAATCAAAATGTATATCCGCAACCAGCGGTATTTTTATATTTTCTTTCAAGGCATATACCGTTTTAAGCGTTTCGGTATCGGGCACAGATACACGAACAATATCACATCCAGCCGCCTCAAGTTTTTTTGCCTGTTCAACATTTCCGACAATATCGTGAGCAGGTGCGCACAGCATCGACTGCACCGTGACAGGCGCCCCTTTGCCGACAGCAACTCCCCCGACATTTATACGTTTTGTTTTATCATTTGTATACACTGTTCTCTACCCCGAAATTAAACTCCATATATCCTTTGCCGTGACAAGCAACATAAATCCGATTAGCAGAACAAATCCCGCCGCGTGTATAAACGCTTCATACTTAGACGGCACTTTACGCCTGAAAATCATTTCAAAAAGTATGAACATAAGCCTGCCGCCGTCAAGTGCGGGTATCGGCAGAAGATTGAAAATACCCAAATTTATGGTTATAAGCGCCATCACAGGCAAAAGTGATGTCAAACTTTGTTTCGCGACATTTCCTATCACCGCGGTAACACCCACAGGTCCCGAAACGGCACTTATGCCGTATTTGCCCGAAACAAGGTCGATAAGCGAGCGCCATATAAC
>CAZGRC010000056.1:0-7044 GCA_964528125.1 uncultured Ruminococcus sp. | reverse complement strand
GCGATTGCTGTTCGGCAGTCGCTTATGTGTGTATATATTTTTTAGGTAATACATATGTAAACAGCGTTTTTCAAATAGTCTGAGCATTATTCGGTCACCCTAACGGTTATTCCGGAGATTTTATGTATTATTCGCAGATAATTCTTGATTTACCTACCTTTTAGGTGTATAATGTATTTTGAAATTTTATAAAAGGAACTACGCAAATGAAAATTATTGATTTATTGAAAAAGAATACGCTTTCGCTTTCCTTTGAGGTTTTTCCTCCGAAAAGCGATACCGTTTTTGAAAGTGTTAAAGCCGCTACCGAAGAAATTGCCAAACTTAAACCCGCTTTTATGAGTGTTACCTACGGCGCGGGCGGCGGCACAAGTCAATACACCCTTGATATTGCAAAAAACATTAACGAGTGTTACGGTGTGCCGACTCTCGGTCACCTGACCTGCGTTTCTTCCACCAAAGCAACCGTTGGGAAAATGATTGAAAAGATTAAGGCGGCGGGGATAGAAAATATTATGGCGTTACGCGGCGATATCCCCGAAGCGCTTGAAAATGCCGACCGAAGCGGTTGGGATTATAAGCACGCAATCGACCTTGTTTCGGAACTTAAAGCCGCAAATCCCGATTTTTGTATAGGCGGCGCCTGTTATCCCGAAATTCATCCCGAAAGTGTAAATCAAAAAGAAGATATTAAAAGACTGCGCGAAAAGGTGGATGCGGGATGTGAATTCCTTACCACCCAGATGTTTTTCGACAACAATCTTCTCTATAATTTTCTTTATAAAATTCGCGAGGCGGGTATCACCGTGCCGATAATCCCCGGTATTATGCCGATAACCAATGCAAATCAGGTTGCAAGGGCGATAAAGCTTTCGGGTTCGTTTATGCCGCAAAGATTTAAAAGCCTTGTTGACAAATTCGGCTGTGACTCCGATGCCATGAAACAGGCGGGAATCGCTTATGCTACCGACCAGATAATCGACCTCTACGCCAACGGCATAACAAATGTGCACGTCTATTCGATGAACAAGCCGGATGTTGCCGCAAAGATACAGAACAACCTTTCGGATATACTTGGGAAATGAACACTGCAGTTTTAAGTAAAACCTATCCCGCACCGCCGTTTTGTAAAAGGGAGATTCTCCGATATGCGTGTTGCAAAGAGCCGACCTCCGAAATATCCGCCATTTTAGATGCCTGTATCGGTGAAGTTTGTGACAAACTGACCTATAATGTGTGTTACCGTGAGTTTGCGGTAACACTCAGCGGTAATATCTGCGATTTCGGTGCTTTTGCCTTGAAATCCGAAAATCTTGCGACAAATCTTCACGGCTGTGACAGGGCGGTTGTCTTTGCCGCTACGGTGGGCGTGGGAATTGACCGCCTCATTGCCAAATACGGCAGAATTTCTCCCACAAAAGCTCTGCTTTTTCAAGCACTCGGTGCCGAACGCATAGAAGCGTTGTGCGATACATTTTGCGCAGACCTGTCAAAAACTTGCGGTTTGGGCTTGAAGCCACGTTTCAGCGCGGGTTACGGCGATCTCCCGCTTGAAACACAAAAAGACATTTTTTCCGTGCTTGACTGCCCTAAGCGAATCGGGCTTACCCTTAACGACAGTTTGCTTATGTCACCCTCAAAATCGGTTACGGCAATTGTGGGAATCGGCGGAGAGCAAAAAACACAAAACAAATGCAGTACCTGTAATATGAAAAACTGCACATTCAGAGGTGCCATATGAATTTCAGAGATTTTTTAAAAAACAATATAGTTTGTCTTGACGGAGGTATGGGAACCCTGCTTCAAGAACGCGGACTCGCGGCGGGCGAACTTCCCGAACGTTGGAATATAACCCATTCGGATGTTATAACCCGAATCCACCGAGATTATTATGATGCGGGAAGCAATGTTGTTTGCACCAACACTTTCGGTGCGAATTCGCTTAAATTTTCGGATGATGAACTTGAAAAGATTATAAAAGCGGCTTTTTCAAACGCAAACGCCGCAAGGGAAGGTTCGCTTTCGGAAAAGGATAAATTTGTCGCACTTGATATAGGACCTACCGGCAAACTTTTAAAACCGCTCGGTGACCTTGACTTTGAAGATGCGGTTGCAGTTTTTGCCAAAACCGTTAAACTCGGTGTAAAATACGGCGCAGACCTTATTATAATAGAAACAATGAACGACAGTTATGAAACCAAAGCCGCATTGCTTGCCGCCAAAGAAAACAGCGAACTGCCGGTTATTGTTTCCAATGCTTACGGCGAAGACGGCAAGCTGATGACGGGTGCCACACCTGCCGCCATGGTTGCACTTTTGGAGGGTATGGGTGCGGATGCACTCGGCGCAAACTGCTCTTTGGGACCGAAACAGTTGCGCGGTGTTGCCGAGGAATTGCTTAAAAACGCATCTGTTCCCGTTATACTCAAACCGAATGCGGGACTTCCGAAAGCAGTTGACGGTAAAACGGTCTTTGATGTAACGGCAAAAGATTTTGCCGAAGAACTTGCCGCTCTTGTTAAAAAAGGTGTCCGTGTTGTAGGCGGATGTTGCGGAACCACTCCCGATTATATTTCCGTTCTGTGCAGTCGCATTTGCGATTTCGCACCGACACCCGTAACCCCTAAGAACATAACCGTTGTATCGTCATATACCCATGCGGTTATATTCGGTGAAAATCCCGTTCTTATAGGCGAGCGCATAAATCCCACAGGCAAAAAGCGGTTTAAACAGGCGCTAATTCAAAACGATATCGATTATATTCTTTCGGAAGGTGTGGCTCAACAGGAAAAGGGTGTGCACATACTTGATGTGAATGTGGGACTGCCCGATATCGACGAGGTCGATATGCTTAAAAGTGCCGTTTGCGAATTGCAGACGGTGGTTGACCTGCCTTTGCAGATAGATACATCGGATATTTCGGCAATGGAGGCGGCACTTCGCCGCTATAACGGAAAAGCAATGATAAATTCGGTGAACGGCAAGGCAGAGAGTATGTCCGCCGTCTTCCCGCTTGTTAAAAAATACGGCGGTTTGGTTGTTGCGCTCACCCTTGATGAAAACGGAATTCCAGAAACGGCACAGGGCAGGGTGGAAATTGCCGAAAAAATACTTTCCGAAGCACAAAAATACGGAATTGAAAAAAAGGATATTATATTCGACACTTTGGCAATGACCGTAAGTGCCGATAACCGCGCCGCACTTTCCACCCTTGGGGCGCTGAAAACAATAAAGACAGCGCTCGGTTGTCACACTTCACTCGGTGTATCGAATGTTTCGTTCGGTCTGCCCAATCGCGATGCCGTAAACGGCACCTTCTTTGCACTTGCTCTTGAAAACGGACTTTCGTCGGCAATTATGAATCCGTATTCTGCCGATATGCTTAAAACATATTATACCTACAGGGCGCTCAAAGGTCTTGATCCGAACTGTGCCGAATATATTGATGCGGCGGGACTTTTTGCCGCGGCGGCACCGACGGTTTTGCCTGACAGCGTTGCCGAAACACCCGACGGCGCTTCAAGTGCACTGCAACACGCGGTTATAAAGGGTTTTAAGGAACGTGCAGGCGAAATAACAAAGGAGCTTTTGCAAAATACCGACCCTCTTGAAATAGTTAATAATGAAATCATTCCCGCGCTTAACACCGTGGGTAAAGGTTTTGAAAACAAGACGGTATATCTTCCGCAACTGCTGATTGCCGCAGAATCCGCCAAAAGCGCTTTTGAGGTTATAAAAACATTTATGGCAGACGGCGCAAAATCCGAAAGCCGCGGCGTGTTTGTCATAGCCACCGTTCATGGAGATATTCACGATATAGGCAAAAACATTGTGAAATTGCTTCTTGAAAACTACGGTTTTGATGTGGTGGATCTCGGGAAAGATGTTCCGCCCGAAAAAATAGTCGAAAAGGTGGTCGAACTTCACGCTCCGCTTGCGGGGCTGAGTGCTCTTATGACCACCACCGTTCCCGCTATGCAGGAAACCGTACGTCAACTTAAAATTCACGCACCGTGGTGCAAAACCGTTGTCGGCGGTGCCGTTCTCACACAGGAATATGCCGATAAAATCGGTGCAGATAAATATGCCAAAGATGCCATGGAAAGTGTTCGTTTTGCCGAAGAAGTAATAAACGGAGGAAAAGTATAATGCTTATTTCAACGAGAGGGCGATATGCACTGCGAGTGCTTCTTGACCTTGCACAGAACGAAAACGGCGGGTATATTGCCATGAAAACCGTTGCCGAACGGCAGGGATTGTCACTTAAATATATTGAGCGCATTATGCCTGTGCTTTCCAAAAACAATTATGTTGATGGCGTTCACGGCAAGGGAGGAGGATATCGCCTTTCCAAAAAGCCCGAGGAATATCGTGTGGGCGATATTTTAAGACTTGCCGAGGGCGATCTGGCGCCGGTTTCATGTCTCAGTGAACACACCGAAAAATGTGACCGTGCCGACACCTGCCCCACACTTCCCATGTGGACCGAATTCTACTCAATGGTTAATGCTTATTTTGACGGTATAACCCTTGAGGATTTAATGAAACAACAGTAATTTTCATCATCATTAAAACCGTCATCTGCCAGACTACGGCATCCCCGACAATACCACCCCTGTGTTCTTGAAAATTCGTAAAATGTACGAATTTTCGCTGACAGTGGAGTTTTTACGCCGCATGTGTCATCGCAAAAACAAAATGCGGCGTAAACGCCGCAAGTGAAAAATTTCAGTTTGTCTACAGTCTGACCCCTGCCACACTATGGCAGGGGTTTGCAAATTTATTATTTTAATATTTCTGAAACATTTCGCGAAAACTTTGCAAACATTAAAAATGTATTATCGGGACACGAAATCAAAAAGGAGATAATTTAAATGTCAAAATTTGCAGACACAAACGAAAAAATTGCGAGAGGGGTGGTCAAAACTTATAAAACTGTCGAAAACTGTGTTGTCAAGGGTTACAAAAAAATCGAAAGCGGCGTTGTCGGCGGATTTAACAAACTGTGTGATAAAACAATCGAAAAGATTTTTGCCAAAAACGGCGAAAGCGTTGAGGCAGCCCAAAAACGTCTCTTAAACAAAACAGAAACAAAATTCAAAAAAATCGAAAACAATCACATATTAGAATATTTTTAACAAAGCGGTAACGTAAAAAAATCACACCGCTTGTAACAAAACGGTTTCTCCGATGTCGCCGGCGGAGATACAAGTGATTTAAAATTATGTTTCGGCGGCAGAACGGAGACTGTTTATGAACACAAACAAAGAATATGAGGTACAAAAAATTCGCGAATACTACACCGAAAAGGAGCCTACCGAACTCGAGACGCTCAAAGCACTTGATGCAAAGGTAAAAAGCCCGGCAAATGTTTTTGCCTATGTTTTCGGCGGCATTTCTTCGATTATTATGGGGCTTGGCATGAGTCTTGTTATGACCGATATAGGCGGTGTGCTCGGAATTGAAAACACAATGATTACGGGAATTATAATCGGCACGATCGGTATGCTCGGGGCAATAATCGATTACCCCGTATATAAAAAGATTTTGGGCAGGAGACGTAAAAAATATTCTGACGAAATCATTGCCTTGAGCGATAATATTATAAAAGGTTAATTCAACAGACAATAAAATCGGGTTGCAATCCTTTCCGATACGCAAACAAAACTTTAACATTTTTATATTATAATGTATAATGTAAAATGTTTCGGAGGGATTGCAGATGTTTAAGATATTGGTTGTAGAGGACGATAAGGAACTTAACCGCACCGTTTGCGAGTTTTTGAACGGCAATGGATATGAAACAATCGGCTGTTTGGATGCAAATGCGGCGTATGATGCGCTTTATGAAAATATGTTTGACCTTATCGTGTCAGACATTATGATGCCCGCCGTAGACGGTTTTGAATTTGCGAGAAGTGTCAGAGAGCTCAACGAAAACATTCCGATTCTTTTTATGACCGCACGCGACGATATTGCTTCAAAACAACGCGGATTCAGAATCGGTGTTGATGATTATATGGTAAAACCAATTGATCTGGATGAGCTGTTTCTGCGTATAGGTGCACTGCTTCGCCGCGCAAAAATCGCAACGGCGAAAAAACTTGAATTGGGCGAATTTGTAATGGACGCCGACGAGCACACCGCATATTTGAGCGGCGAAGAGATACCTCTCACCTGCCGTGAATTCAGCATTCTTTATAAAATGCTTTCCTATCCCAAAAAGACCTTTACAAGAATGCAACTTATGGATGAGTTTTGGGATGCCGATACCGAAACCGCACCGCGCGCCGTCGATGTTTATATGACAAAACTGCGTTCAAAACTTGCCGAGTGCCGTGATTTCGAGATTGTGACTGTTCACGGTCTGGGATATAAGGCGGTGATAAAGTGAAAAAAAATGACATTGTAAAGGTGATTTTAAGATGGATTAACCGTTATTTTATATTCTTTTTGCTGGTTGCCTTTGTTATAACCTGTTGCACAATGCTGTTCGTTTCCACCATGTCCGAAGAGGGAGGTATAATCCTCACCGACAGCAATCTTTCTACAGCAGCGAAAATCACATTTTTAAATGTGGCGCTTTTGACACTGATTTTCACGCTGATTGATGCCTTGCGGCGAAAAATAACGGTTGAACGACCCGTAAAGCGCATTACCGAAGCCGCCGAACGAATTATCTCCGGCGATTTTTCGGTGCGGGTGAAACCGCAAATAAAGTTTGGTGCCGATGGTACTTTTAACAAAATTATCGAATGTTTTAATAAAATGGCAGAGGAACTGGGCGGTGTTCAAACCCTGCGCACCGACTTTATCGCCAATGTATCGCACGAAATGAAAACCCCGCTTGCCGTCATTCAAAACTACGGAACACTGTTGCAGTCCCCCGATTTGTCCGACGAAAAACGACTGGAATATGCAAAGGGTGTCGCTGAAAGTACCCGCCGTATGGCGGATATGATGACCAATATACTCAAACTCAACCGTCTTGAAAATCAGCAGATATATCCGCAGATTTCCGAATATGACCTCGGAGAACAGATT
>CAZGRC010000055.1:0-7069 GCA_964528125.1 uncultured Ruminococcus sp. | reverse complement strand
TTTTATATAGTATATAAATAATAATAAATACGCAATATATTGTATTTATTCATCATTCGAAAGGCGGCGAGCAAAATCTGCAAGTTCATCTTCGCTGAAAAATTCCACCGTAAGAGTACCTCTTCCATTGCCTGTTTTTGTAACGGTGACACGGCGATGAAGTTCGTTTTTAAGCGAAAGTTCAACCTCGCTCATAAAATTATCCTTTTTAAGCGGTGTTGCGGCGGATTTCTTAATCTTTTTGGACTCTGCCGACATACGTTCAAGTTCACGAACAGAAGCTCCGTCTGCTGCTGCAATCAACATTTTTTGCCGACTGTCACTGTCCTCACACGAAAGCAGTGCGCGGGCGTGCCCCGCAGAAATAGCGCCGGTGCGAAGAGCTTCAAGTTCGGTTTCTCCGAGATTCAAAAGCCTTAATGCGTTTGTAACCGCACTGCGTGATTTTCCGATGGTTTCAGCCACCTGTTCCTGTGTTAAACCGTAACTGTCGATAAGGGTGCGATATCCCATTGCTTCTTCAACGGCATTCAAATCCTCGCGTTGCAAATTTTCAATAAGTGCCAATTCCATAAAGGTTCTGTCGTCGATTTCTTTTATCATTACGGGAACTTCTTCAAGCCCCGCAATTCGGCAGGCGCGCCAGCGGCGTTCACCGGCTATTATTTGATAACTTCCTCCGGCGGTCGGTCTTACAACTATCGGCTGAAGAAGTCCGTGTTTTGCAATGCTGTCGGCAAGTTCGCCTAAAGCCGCCTCGTCAAAATCTCTGCGCGGTTGATCGCGATTCGGTTCTATTTCTGTAAGTTTAACGGTTACCGTGCCGTTATTGTCGGTTGCATTATCGTTGAATAGTGCATCAAGTCCTCTTCCAAGTCCGCCTTTTTTTGTTGCCATATCAATCACCATATCTTTCCAAGACACAAAATACGATAAAATATTACATATATTTCGGTTGCCGTTGATAGCAAGGACAACCGAAACCAAGTGTCTTTATATTATCGGCGCGGTTTTTCACGCTATCCTCTCTTGTTCTTTTTCAAAAATTCTTTTGCAAGGTCGTTATAGGCTTCACTGCCTTTAGAGCGCTTATCATAATACTGTATAGGCATTCCGTAACTTGGTGCTTCCGAAAGACGCACGGCACGCGGAATAGCGGTTTTATAAAGTTTTGCCGCAAAATATTTTTTTATTTCTCCCACAACCTGCTGTGTAAGATTCAATCTGCCGTCAAACATTGTCAGAATGATACCCTCAATTTCAATGGTTGGGTTGTAAAGTCGCTTTACCTGTCTAACCGAAGCCATAAGTTGAGAAAGCCCCTCAAGAGCAAAATATTCACACTGAATCGGAACCAAAACGGTATCACTGGCACAAAGCGCATTTATTGTTATCAGTCCGAGCGACGGAGGACAGTCTATAAACACAAAGTCATATTTTTCCCTCACTGTTGAAAGTGCAATTTTAAGCTGTGCTTCGCGGTGTGACTGTTCAATTAAATCAACCTCCGCCGCGGCAAGGTTCATGGACGAGGGAACAATATCCACATTTTTAAATTTAGTTTTTACAACGGTACTTTCTATATTAGCAGTGCCGATGAGCAGCTCATAACACGAATTAGAACCCTCACGTTTACTTATTCCGTAACCGCTGGTGGTGTTGCCCTGCGGGTCGGCATCAACAAGCAACACCTTTTTCCCGACAAGACCGACTCCTGCGGCAAGATTAACGGCGGTTGTTGTTTTCCCTACGCCGCCTTTTTGATTTACAACAGAAATTATCTTACCCAAAATTGACCTCCACAGAAAAATGTTTCACGTGAAACATTGATTTTTTTTAAACAAGTTTAAATATTTACATCGGCGTTACAATATCGCTTATTTACTAAAAGCAATGGTATAAAGTTAAACCGAACATACGATACATACGATTTGTATATCCCGATGTTTTAATATTAAAACTACGGTATTTCATGTGAAACGTAAAATTCAAATGTTTCACGTGAAACATTCTATAATTATTATAACAGCAAGAATAAGAAATGTAAATAGGAAATAATTTTTTGTAACCACCCTATATGTTGTGTATAAATTAACTTGTAACCGCTCTATGTTGGTATTTTCGGCAGATAATAATTATTTAACACAAAAAACCGTTGAAAATTTCGGTTTTTTTTGGTATAATGTAAATGTCTAAATATACACATACAGTACGGAGGTCGAATATGAGCAAAAAAGAAGGTATTCTGCGCCCTGTAAAGCGTATTCGAGGCGGTGCCGTTCTTCCACATCGCAAGCACACCGCTGAAACAGAGACCGTGACAATGCCACCACCCCAGCGGGTGTTTATACCGCTTTCACAAAATATCGGTGCACCCGCCGAAGCCACCGTTAAAAAAGGTGATAAGGTGTTTGTCGGCACGCAAATTGCAAAACCCAACGGTTTTGTCAGTGTTCCCGTACATTCAAGCGTTTCCGGTGAAGTTGAAGATATCGGTGATGTAAACATAAACGGTAAATCAACTGCCTGCGTCACGGTTCTTTCCGATGGTCAGATGACGGCGGAACCGTCGCTCACACCGCATCCCGTAAACGACGCCGAATCTCTTGCCGATGCGGCGCTTTGTTGCGGACTTGTCGGACTCGGAGGTGCAGGTTTTCCTACACACGTCAAACTGTTGCCCTCAAAAGACAGTAAAATCGACACACTTATTGTTAACGGTGCCGAGTGTGAACCATATCTTACAGGCGATTACCGCGAATGCATTGAAAATTACAACGATATTATAGAGGGAATATATCTTATTAAAAAAGTTTTGAATCTTGAAAAGGTTATTATATGTATCGAAAATAATAAACCGAAAGCAATTCACAAACTTTTTGCGATTGCAACCGACCATCGCGACAATGATAACAGCGTAAAACTTATGAAACTGCCTGCAAGTTACCCTCAGGGTGCCGAAAAGGTGATAATCTATTCGGCAACAGGCAGAGTTTTACCACAAGGCAAACTCCCGTCGGATATCGGATGTATGGTTATGAACATCACCAGCATCGGTATGCTCTACCGCTTTATAACAACGGGTATGCCTCTTGTCTCGCGCCGCGTCACCGTTGACGGCACGTCGGTGTCACATCCGCAAAACATTCAGGTGCCCATAGGCACAAAAATACAGGATGTTCTTACATTTGCAGATGTTGATTATACCGGAAGTAAGATTATTTTGGGCGGTCCCATGATGGGCAATGCCGCCGCAGATGATACTGCCGTAATAGACAAGCGTTCCGGCGCAATACTTGTTATGGCAGATGAAAATCCGCAACCCATTACCCCGTGTATACACTGCGGACGTTGCGCAGGGGTGTGTCCAATGCACCTTAAACCCGCCTCGGCAGAAGCTTTTTATAAAAACGGCAATACCGAAGCACTTAAAAAACTCAATATTCCGCTTTGTATGGAATGCGGAAGTTGTGCATTTGTTTGCCCTGCAAAACGACCTCTGGTACAGGTTATGCGCTCGGTGAAACAAACTCTCAGGAGGTACAGTAAATGAACGGTATTTTAACGGTATCATCCTCACCGCATATGCGACATCCCGATACAACACGAGGCATTATGGTCGATGTTATTATTGCTCTTATTCCTGCGGCGATTTTCGGTTGTATAGGCTTCGGTTGGTATGCCGCGCTGGTGCTTTTTGTCTGCACGGCAACAGCAGTACTTTCGGAATTTGTCTGGAATCTCTGTCTTAAAAAAGAACAGTCTGTGGGCGACTTTTCGGCGGCAGTTACCGGACTTCTTCTCGGTATGAATTTGCCTCCGAGAATCCCGCTGTGGATTGCGGCTGTCGGCAGTGTTGTGGCGATAATCGCAGTAAAGCAAATGTTTGGAGGTCTTGGTCACAACTTTGCAAATCCCGCAATAACGGCGCGTATTGTTTTGATGGTTTCTTTTCCGACACATATGACAAAATTCGCAGAGCCTTTTACCGATGCGGTTACATCAGCCACCCCGCTTGCCGGAGGAGAATATAACATTAAACAACTCTTTTTCGGCACACATGGCGGTTGCATAGGCGAATGTTTTTCATTTTTGCTTATTGTCGGAGGAATATATTTGCTGATGAGAAAGGTTATAAGCCCGATTATTCCGTTATCATTTATCGGTACTGTAGCTTTGACCGCACTCACGGTTGGCGAAAATCCCTTAAAATGGGTGCTTTCGGGCGGTGTTATACTCGGTTCTTTATTTATGGCAACCGACTATACCACAAGTCCGACCGAACCGCTCGGAAAACTGATATTCGGTATAGGGTGCGGACTTTTCACCTTTATTATACGCCATTTCGGAGCTCTTCCCGAAGGAGTTTCCTATGCCATACTTCTTATGAACATTTTAACTCCGCATATAAATCGCCTTACAGAAGGACGTCCTTTCGGTGCGGTTAAACCCGAAAAACAGAAAAAGGGGGCGGCAGAAAATGAATAAAATCAAAACGTTTTTTGCCGATAACTTCGATAGCATTATAAAACCTACTTTTGTGTTGTTCGCAATCTGCCTTATAACCGCATTGGCGCTGGCATCGGCAAATTTAATAACATCTCCGAAAATTGCCGAACTCGAAAAACAAAACCTCGAAAAAACAATGAAAAAGGTAATTACAGCCGAAGAATACCCCAAAAACACCGTTTCGGACAAAAATGGAGACATAATCTATTATACAGCCGTTAATAACGGTGAAACAGAGGGTTATATTTTCACATTTACGGAAAAAGGATACGGCGGTGAAATCAATGTTATGACCGTAATAGGTAATGACGGCAAGATTATCGCAGTTGAAATTTTGGATGCCTCCGACGAAACCCCCGGTCTCGGACAAAACGTTACAAAAGAGGACTTTTGCTCCCGGTATAAAGATAAAATCGGCACTGTTACCGCAGTTAAAAACAATGCAAATCCCGACAAAAACGAAATTGATGCCGTAACCGGTGCCACCATAAGTTCTAAGGCGGTAACGCGCGCCGTAAACTGCGCTGTGGAAATTTACGGCAAAATAACCGATAACGGAGGTGGCGAAAAATGAAATCAAAGAATTTGAACTATTTTACAAACGGACTTTTAAATGAAAATCCCGTATTACGCCTTGTTCTCGGAACCTGTCCGACACTCGCGGTAACAACCGCAGCAGTCAACGGAATCGGAATGGGTCTTGCCGCAACAGCAGTGCTTGTCTGTTCAAATGTTGCGATTTCGCTTCTTCGCAACATTATTCCGGATAAAGTGCGCATTCCCGCATATATCACGGTTATTGCGGGTTTTGTAAGCGTGGTTCAAATGCTTGTAAAAGCGTTTTTACCCGACATTGACAGTGCTCTCGGCATATTTTTACCGCTTATTGTGGTAAACTGTATAATTTTGGCTCGTGCCGAAATGTTTGCTTCGAAAAACTCGGTTTTGCCAAGCGCTCTTGACGGTCTCGGAATGGGGCTCGGCTTTACGGCAGTTCTCACACTTATGGGAACCATACGGGAACTTTTAGGTGCGGGAACGGTATTTTCACTTCCCGTAACATCGAAATTTATCGACCCGATGGTTATTTTTCTTTTGCCTCCCGGAGGATTTTTTGTATTTGGTTTACTTGTTGCCGCTTCAAATGCGATTGCAAAACGGCAGGGCAAAAAAACCGTAGAAAATATCGGCTGTGAAAATTGTCCTTCAAAGGGTGTTTGCGGCAAAGAAAACTGCGAAAGAGAGGTGTCCGTAGATGAATAGTGTTACAACCGTTGTTTCGATTATGCTTGCGGGCATACTCACAAATAATATGGTGCTTTCAAAATTTCTCGGTATATGTCCTTTTTTAGGCGTTTCAAAAAAGGTAAGCACCGCGTTTTCAATGAGTGTTGCCGTTACCCTTGTTATGGTTATCGCCACAGCAGTTACACACCCGATATACACATATCTGTTGGCGGGCAGATTTGAATATCTTGAAACAATCATATTTATTTTGGTTATTGCGGCAATAGTTCAACTTATCGAAACATTTCTTAAAAAGTTTGTACCTCCAATTTATAAGGCGCTCGGAATATATCTTCCGCTTATAACAACAAATTGCGCAGTTCTCGGAATAACAATGCTTAATATAACCGATGAACTCAACTTTGTAAATTCGCTTTTCAATGCTCTTGCGGCGGGACTCGGTTTTATGCTTGCAATGTTGCTGTTTTCGGGTGTTCGCCAAAGAATGGAAACTTCGAATGTTCCGGAATTTTTAAAAGGGTTACCCATAACCCTTATTGCTGCGGCACTGGTTTCGCTTTCATTCCTCGGATTTGCCGGAATAGGGGGTTGATTTTATGGAAATCGTAATTCCCGTAATAATTGTCTCGGTAATCGGTATTATTGCAGGTATCGGACTTTCACTCGCAGCAAAATATATGTCGGTACCGACAGACGAAAAACAGGAAAAAATTCGTGAAGCCCTTCCGGGTGCAAATTGCGGTGCCTGCGGCTACTCCGGCTGTGACGGCTATGCCGAAGCAATTGCATCGGGCATAGCAGAACCTAATTTGTGTTCTCCCGGAGGAAGTACAACAGCTCAAAAAATTGCCGATATTTTGGGTGTTGAAGTTCAAACAACCGAAAAGGCGGCATTTATCGGTTGCGGCGGAAATCGCGAACTTTCGCTTACAAAATATGCATATGAGGGTATGCAAAGTTGTATGGCAGCAAGTCTTTTACACGGAGGACCTCTTGCCTGTGAATACGGGTGCATAGGTTTCGGTGACTGTCAAAAAGTGTGCAGTTTCAGTGCAATTACATTAAAAGATAATAAACCGATTATAGATTACAATCTGTGTTCGGGTTGCGGTTCATGTGCCGCCGCCTGTCCGAAATCTCTTATATCGATAATACCAAAAAACTCACCCGTGCGCGTTGCGTGTAACAATAAAGCAAAAGGCGCACCGGTCGCAAAATCCTGCAAAGTTTCCTGTGTGGGATGTATGTTGTGTGAAAAAAATTGCCCGACAGGTGCAATAAAGGTTAAAGATAACCTTGCCGTTATTGATTC